>QHON01000019.1 GCA_003218815.1 Verrucomicrobiota bacterium | reverse complement strand
CCGTTCGGGCAAACTGTAGTTTTTGCTGAGCTGAATCATTTGGTCGCTTCGTTGTTATTTATTGTCGGTTTCTATCTCATTCCGCTAAAGAGTTTGCCGAAGATTCGTCCAAACCTCCGCCGCGGCCGATCTGTTTGCACCGCTTGCGCATATTTGATCAAACCGATCGCGGTCGAAAATTGCGGGTTTTCCACCGCGGACGTCAGTCCCGATGCCGTTTGCGCGTGCGCTACGTGTGCGGGCATTTCGAAAATTTCTTGCGCGAGATGATCGATACCGTTGAGAAGGCTGCATCCACCCGTAATGAAAATGCCGGCACCGAGGTAATTAATGAATGGTTCTTCTTCGAGTCTGCGTTTGAGAAGTTCAAGATTCTCCTGCAATCGCAAGTGAATGATCGTGTTTAACGTTTCGCGCTCAATCTCTTTCCCGGCAAAACCGGAATCGTCCTTTAACAAAATTGTTTCGCCGGGAAGACAATTTCCTAGAACGCAGCTGCCCTCCTCGATTTTTAACTTTTCAGCGCGAGCCATTGGAATGCGCAGCCCCATCGAAATGTCATTTGTGATATGGTCGCCGCCCACTGCGAGGCACCCGCTTTGCTTGACCACGCCATCGGCGTATAAAATGTAGTCGCTCGTGCCGCCGCCAATATCGATCACCAGAGCGCCGAGATCTTTTTGGTGCGGCGTCAGGACCACCTGCGCAGAAGCAAGCGCGCCGAAAACCACGTCCTCGACGTCGAGCGGCAATTCTTTCACGCACCGGATAGTGTTCTGAATGCGAGTACGCACGCCGTGGATGATATGAAAATCGGCCTCCAATTTTTGCCCAAGCATTCCGATCGGATTAAGGACGCCGTCTTGCCCTTCGACATGGTAATGCTGGATGATAGAATGGAGAAAGGCATTTTGGGCAGGGATACTCACCTCGCGCGCGCTGATTTTTACATCCTCGATATCCTGTTCATCAATCTCATCGCGGTCTTCGGGGAGCATCACACAGCCGCGGTTATTAAAGCTTTGAAGGTGCGACCCAGCGACTGCGACGTAGACGCTTCGAATCATTACGTCGCTTTTTTGCTCGGCATCGACTACCGCTTCGTGGACACACTTCATCGCCGTTTCAAAATCAACGATCTCGCCTTTACGCACGCCACGCGACGGCGTCTGGCCGACACCGAGGATTTTGATCGCGCCATCGGGACGTCCTTCACCGACGACCACGCAAATTTTCGAGGTTCCAATCTCAAGGCCAATCATCAAATTGCTGCTTGCCATCGTTTAGCCTTTTCTTGGTCGCGAGACTGGATCTGCTTGGGGGATCGGCGTAACACTCGTGGGCGCTTTCGCCGGCAACGGAGCGGTCTTTACCGGCTGGTGCACTGGAACTGCCTTCAAAATGCGCGGTTCCACAGGGGGTTCAATCGTGTCATTGATGACAGCGGCTGGCGGCTTCGTGAACGTCACGGGGATGTTTCGCTGGACAAGCAAATTCACCGTCTCGAGTTCCTGCTTTGAATCATCACAGTAGACAAGGAATTGCTCGAGACGCTGCAATTGTGCCTCGAGATCATTTAACGCAAACGTGACCCGCGTGTGGTTTTTGTCGCTCACCACCAGGCAATAACTTTTGGAAACATCAATCTCGCGGATCTGAAAGCGCATTTGCATAAAACTGCGTGTACTCAAACGCAGCAACTCCAGCGCTGTTTTTGCTTCGGGCGATTCAACGACCTTCCCCGCCTCAAGTAATTCGCTCGAGCATCCTGAAATGAGCGGCAACCCCAAATATTCTGGCAACAACTTTTTTTCTTTCATCAAAACACCTCGCCCGTCCACAAGAAAAGCGGCATCTGACACAAATGGATCGGAAACTTGTTTTTCGCCTGTGATCCACGCAACCGGCTTTCGCTCAACCACGCGAATGTCGATCTCCCCTGGCAATTTGCGTACCACCTCCACCTCATCGACTTGTGGAAGCCGCTGCAGGCTCTCGCGCACGCGCCCTAGGTTCATACTGAAAATGTTTTCACCTTCGTGCAGATCGGCCACTTTCAAGATCTGCTCGCGCTGCAAAGTACCGTCCGTCTGCAGCTCGATTGTGCGCAACTGATAGTCCTGATTCTCGAAAAAAAAGCGTCTCGCGCCTTCGCGTACCCCAATATAAATGGCAGCGCAGATCCCGGCCAAGAACGCCAATCTGGAGAAGACAGCCAGAACCCTTCGAGCGCGATGCTGCGTGGCTCTGCGGGAACGGACTTTAACATCTAACACATGCTGTTGACGTCGTCGCTGGCGTAAATTGGACACGCGCTGATTGCCCGACTGGCGACGTTTTTGAGCAACTTTCATCTCCGGGCCCCTTCCGTTCTGGCCCGAGAAAGCGCAATAATGCGCGCACAAAGGTCGACATAATTAATGCCCGCGGCTGCGGCGGCTTCGGGCAGCAGACTCGCCTCAGTCATCCCAGGAATGGTGTTTACTTCCAGAACGGTGGCCGCGCCATTTTCGGGCAAGAGAACATCGACGCGCGAATAAACCTGTAAACCGATGGCGCGATGCGCCTTCAAGGCCAGATCTTGAATCTCCTTCGTTTTGTCATGGTCGATCTTCGCCGGACAAACGTGCTCAGCGCCACCGCCAGCCTGTGGATTCAGAAACGGATACTTGTTTGTGAAATCGTAAAAGCCGCCCTTCGGGATTATTTCGAGGATCGGCAAGGCTTGATCACCGAGGATACCAATCGTCAATTCCCGACCGGGCACAAATTTTTCTATTAGCAATTCTCCATCGTATTTCGCGGCTTCGACCAAAGCGGAACTGAGCTCGTGCTCGTTCTTCACGATAACAACGCCGACGGTTGAGCCCTGCCGCGGTGGCTTCACCACGATTGGCAACGGAATCGTCGGATGCTGACCCGACTTCACTACCTGCCAATACGGCGTCGTTACATTGTTTTCGCGAAATTTCTCCTTCGAGAGGATTTTGTCGAAAGCAATCCGGCTCTCTTCTATTCCATCACCGGTGTAAGCGACACCGCGATCTTCGAGAATTTTCTGCAATTGGCCATCCTCGCCGAAGGTTCCGTGAATCGTAAGAAACGCGAGGTCGACATCGTGGGGCAGTTCGAAATTCTCATCCCGCACATCCACCTCAACTACTTCGACACCTAACGAACGCAAAGCCTGTGAAACGCCCTGCCCGGTCGCGAGCGAAACATCGCGTTCTGAGCCCGGTCCGCCCATAAGCACGGCGATTTTTCTCGGTGGAACGTCATCCTTTTTCATGCCGGCTCTCCCACAATTTGAACTTCCGTTTCCAGCTCGATCCCACGTTGCGCCCGCGCCACGGTTTTGATCTTCTCGATTAACTCAAGCATTTCCGCCGCGGTCGCCCCGCCATCATTGACAATGAAGTTGCCATGCACTTCCGAGACGCGCGCCTTGCCAATGCCCGAGTTTTTCAAACCCAGCTCTTCAACCAGTTGTCCCGCTGGACAATTCTGCGGATTCTTGAAAATGCATCCGGCGCTTTTCGCGATTGGCTGCGATGTGCGGCGCTTCTCCTGCGATGCGTGCAATTTTCGCGCAATCTGTTCGGCCGGGGCAGGCTGGCCGCGAAAGACGGCGGACACGGCAAAATTGTTTTCAAGCAACGGAAAGCTTCGATAATGTACTTCCAGTTCGTCTCGCGTTTTCGTGTGCGGATTTCCTTCCGCGTCGAGATAACTGACACGGACAACGTTCTCAAAAGTTTGTGCGCCCATGGCACCAGCGTTCATCCGCAAACCGCCGCCGACAGCGCCGGGAATGCCCTCCATCCACTCCAGGCCACCAATCCCGGCTGCCTTACCAGCATAGGCGACCTCTTTTAATTTTGCGCCGACACCCGCGGTGATCTCGTTGCTATCGACCTCAATCTTGTCGAAATCGCCTCCGCGGGGATGAACCACGACGCCCCGAATACCCCCATCGCGCACTAGCAAATTTGAGCCACGGCCGATGACAAAAAGCGGAAGATTTTCACTCCGGCAAAAGCGGATCAATTCCGCGAACGCGTTCTCATTGCGCGGTTCAACCCAGAATTGCGCCGGACCGCCCACGCGCAATGTGGTGTGTTTCGAGAGCGGTTCGTAAAGCCGCACGTCACCCTCTTCACCAACAATCGCTTTCAATTTCTCGGCAATTACGAGATCAGCGGCCAGGATCGACAATTGTTCGTGAATGTTGCCCGCACCCATGCTCAAAATGAGATCGCCGGCGTCGAGCATGTTTCCGATATCACGATGGACCCATTCAAAACGCGGCTGATAACTCACGCCGCGATGTCCGTGACGCGCGATTTCGTCAGCGATGGTTTGGCCACTGATGCCTGGGATCGGCGTCTCGCTCGCTGGATAGACATCGGTCACAACAACGCGGTCTGCGTCATCAAAGGCGTCTCCAAATTTATGACACAGCGCTTTGGTTCGCGAAAAACGATGTGGCTGAAACATCGCCAGGACGCGTTTGCGGCGGGTCGATCTTGCCGTCTTGAGCGTAGCGCGAATTTCACTGGGATGATGCGCGTAGTCATCGACGAGCAGAAAACGATCGCTGGCGTATTTTATTTCAAACCGCCGCCGGGCGTGCTCAAATTTTCGAAGGGAAGCTGCAATTTTCTCAAACGAAATCCCAAGCTCGTTCGCCAACGCGATCACGCCGATGGCATTTTGGACGTTGTGCCGTCCGGGAACATTCAGCACTGCTTCGCCCAGTTGTTGGCCCCGAAGATAGACACAAAACACTGATGCAAAATCGCGCAGCTCGATGTCGGTGCCGCGATAATCGGCGTTCTCGGAAAACCCGTATGAGATCGCGCCTTTTCGCTGGGCGCACAATCGAGCCGTATTAGCGTCATCGGCGCTGTAAAAAAGCGTCCCAGTAGTTTGCTCGATCAGCTGAGCGAAAGCTTTTTCGATTGCGGCAAGATCAACATAAAAATCAAGGTGCTCCTCTTCAATGTTCAAAATGAGGGAATGCCTGGGTTGAAAGCAGCGCAGCGTCCCGTCGCTTTCGTCGCCTTCTGCAACAAAATATTCGCCGAGCGGATCCCAATGCGCGTTGCTTCCGAGAATCGGAATTTCCGCACCGACGTAATGCGAAGGATGGAGGCCAGCTTCGCGCAGAACGTGCGCTGTCATCGCAGAGGTGGTCGTTTTTCCATGCATTCCTGCGATGAGGATCGCACGCTTTGTTCGCATGATTGCGGCAAGCACCTCCGCCCGCCGCACGGCCGGTTTCCCGAAATCACGCGCGCTCAAAAGGATCGGATTATCAATCGCGATCGCAGAGGAAAAGACGATGAGATCGGCGTCGCTGGCGTCGTCCGCATGATGATTCTGATGAAAACGCAGACCAAGCCGTCGCAATCGATCCGTCTCCACGGTGCTGGTTTTGTCGGAGCCGCTAACCTCGTGCCCAAGCTCGAGCAAAAGTGCCGCGATACCGCTCATCCCGCTGCCGGCTACGCCGATAAGATGAATCTTATGATGCTCACGCGTGAGCAATTTCGGAAGATCAAGCTCAGAGGCGTGCTTCATGGGTCGTATATTTCTCCATGGTTGTAACCATGAGTCCCGCCGCGTTTTTCGGTGCGAGTTGCAAAGAATTCACCGACATGTTCCGGATTCGCTCCGGGCTCTCGATCAACTCACGGATCTTCCGCGCGAGCAATTCACCAGAAATCTCTGACTCCTTAACCAGAATCGCCGCCTGAGCGCGCGCATAAATCTCTGCGTTGCGTGTCTGATGATCGTCTGCCGCATAAGGAAATGGAATCAAAATGCTCGGCAGCGAAAAAGCAGCGAACTCTGCAAGACTCGCCGCGCCGGCGCGTGCCACGAGAAGATCGGCGGCGCTGTAAACTTCCTCCATCCGATGATGAAAAGCCGAGATGTAGGCCGGAATTTTTTCGCGGCCATAATTATCCGCGACGAGCCGCTCGTCGCGTGCGCCGGAAAGATGGATCACCTGCAGCGGCACGCCGTGCAAAAACGGCAATGATTTGATAACGGCTTGGTTGATTCCGCTGGCTCCCTGGCTGCCGCCCATTACCAGCAGGGTTGGCAAATCAGCCCGCAGTCCGAGCCTTTGACGCGCAACCTGTAGATCCAACGGTGCGCTTTTGGAAAGAACGGCGCGCATTCCTTGAAGCCAAGCATGACCGCTCGCACCATACGTGCGGTTAGTCGATTCGCTTTCCCGGGGATGGCATTTGATTCGTGAATAAAGGTCGAAACGCCGCGCATCCGCCCGGCCAGCACGGGCGCAGTGGAAGTGAACCCGCCCATGCCAAGAACCACCTGTGGTTTGAATTTGCGATAAATCGATCGGCAAAGCGAAAAGCTCTGGTAGAAGCGGCGAATGAAGCCGAGAATCGCAGGCGAAAATGGTGAGGGTAACCCCACCGTGGGTAATTTTTCAAATCGGAAATTGGTGCGACCGGAAAGCGCGAGCGCGTCAATTTCCTTTTCGGAAACCAACAGCATGACTTCATGGCCGCGATCGCGCAGCACTTCGGCGACAGCAATGCCAGGGAAAAGATGCCCACCGGTTCCTCCGCATGCGATCACTGCATTCATAAAATGATTATCGATCTTGGTTTAAATCCGCGGTGTCATCCGAACCTGCACGGTCGTGCGTTTCTTATGCGGTGGTTCAAGAATGCCCTGCCGATAGATATTGAGCAACAAACCGATCCCGAATAAACACATGACGAGATTTGAACCTCCGTAACTGATAAAGGGCAGCGGTAGACCTTTGTTTGGTAAAAGTGACGTGGTTACACCAATGTTCACTGCGGCTTGCAGAGCTAGAAGCGAAACAACGCCGCAGCCGAGGAGCAAACCGAAACGGTCTTTGGCATGGAGCGCGATCATGATCCCGCAAACAATGATGGTCACAAACAAAAAGACCACGAGCAAACTGAACCGCAGACCAAGCTCTTCGCCGATAATCGGAAAAATGAAATCTGTGTGCGCGTAAGGGAGATAAAGCATCTTTTGGCGACCATTACCCAAGCCAAGCCCTTCCATTCCACCACTGCCCCAGGCGATTAGGGCCTGCATCTGCTGCAAGCCGGCATCTTCTTTGAAATTTTGCGGATGGAGAAAGGCGGAGAGTCGGCCCATTCGTTCCGACATTTGGGTAGCAATAACTAGAATAGCGCCGAGGCCGGCGAACGATATGATTCCTAGCCACAAGGGATTGGCTCCGGCAACGAACATCACGACAAAGGCGGTTGCTCCGAGTAAAGCCGTGGTTCCAAGATCGACTTCACCGAGAACAAGTCCCGCCAGCAAACTGATGATTGCGATTGGAACGAGGAAACCGTAGGTCACGTTATTGCCTGCTTTTTCGTACCGCGAAAACCAGGCGGCGAGGAAAAAGATCGCGGCAATCTTTGCCACCTCAGAAGGTTGAAAAGTAAGTTGACCCACTCCCACCCAGCGCCGCGAACCGTTGATTCGCATCCCTAGGGGCGGAAAATAGCAGAGCATGAGTGCGAGTAGCGCGAGCGCAAACCAAAGCCACCATGTCCGCTGCCAAAAGTGGTAGTCGATCAACGCAACGAAGATGCAGACCGCCAGCCCGATCCCGAACCAAATCGACTGCCTCTTGATAAAAAAATAAACGTCTCCGTGGCTGTCGCGCGCAAAGGCACTCGTGCTGAAGAGCATGACGATCCCGATGACGAGCAGTCCCAGCACAGCCAGGAATAGAATATAGGCGCTTTTACGATGCATGATTAATGGAGTGAGCAAACACACGCCGCCTGTGGAAAGCGCATCCGCAGTTCGAATGGTGCTTCATTCTTTCCTCGCTTTTACTTTTGCGGTCTTGCCCGGAACCAGGAGCTTTTGTCCGATCTTCAATTTGCGCGGGTCCTCGATCTGATTGAGCGCGAGGAGATCGTCATAGGAAACTTTTAGTTTTTTTGCGATCGTCACCGGGTTATCACCTTTTACCACAGTGTAGACTTTTCCCGAGCGCGCGGGAGCTTTCGCCTGTTCGGCTGACTTCGCGTGCTCGTCTTTTGCGACCGATTTCGAAGGTGAATAGGACTCTTTCGCCTCACGCAGCGTGGATTCCTTTTTCACCGGCGAGGATCGCCGATTCGAAGCATCCGAGTTGATTGTAGGCGCAACGCTCGGAGTCGGATTATTTTCCGTATTTACCAGAGTATCCGCTGTAAACGAAGTCTGGCGCGTTTTAAGCGCGTTAAAGGCGATAATCCCGGAAACAGCCACCACGTGAAGAAGCAGAACGATCAGTAATGCCCGAGACAGCTTCATGTTTGGCTCCGACATCTCTTCGTAGTCAATTTCGGCGGGCGCGCCGACGGAGCGCCGCGCGGTTGCGGCCCGAAGTTTTTTGCGTTTGAGAAGCGTTGGTATCTTCATGGTTCTAGCGGCGGCAGAGTTTGCACGAGGGCGCGAAATTCATCGCCGCGATCCGCGTAGCTTTTGAACATGTCGAAGGACGATGTACCGGGAGAAAAGAGAACAACTTCGCCGGGCTCAGCTAGTGCGTGGGCGCGTTCGACTGCATCCGCGAGAGAGTTCGCGATTTCGGACTTGACCACGCCGCTCCAGGAACGCTTGATGCTCTCCGCCATTTCGCCGATCAAGACGGTCGATTTAACGCTTCCCTTTACCAGAGATCGAAGCGGATCAAAGGTGAAGCCTTTGTCCTTGCCGCCGGCGATGAGGATGACTGGTTTGGTTTGCGCACGCAGCGCTTTCTCCACCGCGTCGAGATTTGTGGCCTTGGAATCGTTCACGTACATGACCCCGCCGACTTCGCGCACAAATTCGCAACGGTGCGGACGTGGCTCATAAGCGCAGAGCGGCGGCACCATCTGCCGAAACGACAATCCCCGCGCCATGCCGACGGCGAGCGTCGCCATCAAGTTCTCGATGTTATGCAAGCCGCGCAATTTGGTATCGGACAACCGGAGCGCGGCTTTATTTTCATAAACGATTGCACCTTCCGAGAGTCGAAGATCAGCCTGATCGACATAAGCACTGAAGGTGATTGTTCGTGCGTGAATCGCAGGCAGTCTTTCAATCGCATTAATAACTGCGACATCATCGACTGTTTGATTTTTAAAAATGCGCAGCTTGGCCGCTCGATAATCAGCTACAGAGCGATAACGATCGAGATGATCGGGAGCGAAGTTGAGCCAGAGACTGATTGATGGCCGAAACGTTTGGATGGTTTCGAGTTGGAATGAGCTGACTTCAACCGTAAGCACGTCGAATTCGTTCTTCTCACGCGCCACTTCGGAAAGCGGTTTGCCGATATTGCCGCAGGCGATTGTTCGCTGCCCGCACGCGTTCAACATCTGAGCGAGCAATTCAGTCGTCGTCGTCTTGCCGTTCGTGCCGGTAACGGCGATGACTGGAATTTCACAGGATCGCCAACCAAGTTCAAGTTCGCCAATCATGTCGATCTTGCGCTCGGAAAAGATGCGCGCCAGTCGAGAAGCCGGATCGACGCCCGGACTTAAGACAACCATTTCGTAACTGGACAAATCTTCATCCGCCGCCGCCCCACCAATCACGCGAATGCCTTGTGACCGCAGATTGTCAATCGTGGACTTAAGTAGATTCTTTTCCTCCGCGTCATCGAGAACAGTCACACGGGCGCCCTCCGACCTAAGCAAGAGCGCGGCGGCGGTCCCGCTTAAGCCTGCTCCGAGAACGGCAATGTTCTGATTTTTGTAGCGCAACTATTTTACCTCAATTTCAATGTCGCCAAACCAAGTAAGACGAAGATGATCGAGAGAATCCAAAACCGAACGATGACCGTGTTTTCCTTCCAACCCGTCAGTTCGAAGTGGTGATGAAGCGGAGACATGACAAAAATCCGTCTGCCCGTCAGTTTGAAACTCATCACCTGCAAAATTACCGAGACGGCTTCGATCACGAACACGCCACCAACGACGATTAAGAGCAGTTCCTGTTTACAACAGATCGCGACGACGCCGATCATCCCGCCGATGGCGAGTGATCCGGTGTCTCCCATGAAAACTTTGGCCGGGTGACAATTGAACCAGAGAAAGCCGAGACCTGCGCCGACCAAAGCGGAACAGACGACGGTGAGCTCTCCAGCAAAGGGATAAAACGGAACCTGCAAGTATTCCGCGATCCGGAAATTTCCAGCCGCATAAGAAAGCAGGGCGTACCCGAAAGCCACCGTGATTGTGCAACCGATCGCCAGGCCATCGAGCCCGTCAGTCAGGTTGACCGCGTTCGATGAGCCGACAATGACGAGCGCGAAAAAGACAAATGTAAACCAGCTCATATTGGCGATGACTGGTGCTTTAAAGAACGGCACGTAAAGCGACCGCGCCTGCACTTCGAGCAACGGGCTACTGAGGAAAACTGCGGTGATAATTCCCGCGAGGGCGATCTGAAAAATCAGTTTGAGTCGGCCGCTGATGCCGTCCGATTTTTTTTTCGTGATCTTGAGGTAATCATCAGCGAATCCGAGCGCGCCGAGATAAATCATGCTGAACAAAACGAGCCAAACGAACCGATTGTCTAGGCGGGCCCAGATAAGGCTCGACACAAAGACTGCTCCGATAACTAGCACGCCGCCCATCGTGGGTGTTCCCTGCTTGCCGCCGTGCAGCTCAGCGAGGCGATGAACCTCTGCCGCGGCGCGAATTGGTTGACCTAGCTTCAGTGCGATCAGGCTTCGAATGACAAAATTTCCAAAAATGAGCGTGACTAGAAAAGCCGTCACCGCTGCCGCAACTGCTCGGAACGTGACATAAAAGAAAACGTTGAACCCGATGAACTGATCGCTAAGGCGATGAAGGTAGTACATCATGGCGCCACCCCGACGGCGAATGGCCGATTGCCGAATTCCTCCATTACACGTTCGGTTCGCGCAACGCGGCTGCCTTTAATCAGCACCAGGTCACCCGGCTCTGCGATCTCGGCCAAAATTCCCGCGGCTTCACTTGCTGATGTAACCGCTCGGGTCTTTTCCAAACCGGCACGTTCCGCCGCGCGAGCAATCGCGGCCGCTACTGTCCCGATTGCGATCAAGTAATCGACGCGAAGGGCGGCGGCTGTCTCGCCAACTTCCAAGTGCCCGCGCTCCGATTCGTCACCCAGCTCTCTCATTTCTCCGAGCACGGCGATACGTTTTCCGTCTGTGTCCAGTTCTACCAGCGTGCGCAAAGCCGCTTTCATGGAATCAGGATTTGCGTTGTAGCTATCGTCGATAAACTGCACGCCGTGAATTTCCTTGATCTGCAAACGCGCCTTCGTGAGTGGAGCAGCGGCCAGGCCAGCGGCGCACTCCTCTAGCGAGAGACCAAAGATGCGACCGGCGGCTACGCCTAGGAGCGCGTTTTGCACCATATGTAAGCCAGGCACCGGCAATTGGGCACGGCAGCGATGCGCCCCCTCCAGAATCGTAAAGTCCGTGCCGTTCGCGCTCTGCGTAATTTCAATGGCGCGAACTGTCCCCTCAGTCGTACCGGCGAGGATCACTTTGGCAGAGGTCGATGGTGCAATGCTTTTACTGAATTGATCGTCCGCATTTAGAATGACCGTTCCCTCAGCGCCAACAGCTTGAGCAAGCGCACCTTTCTCGGCCGCAATCGCTTCGCGCGATCCCATGAACTCGATATGCGCAGTACCAATGTTGGTAATGATGGCGGCGTCGGGCGCAGCCAGCTTCGCCAATACCGCGACCTCGCCCGGATGATTCATTCCGATCTCCCAAACAGCAACTTCATCCTGGGAGGTCGCCTCCAACATTGTCCGAGGAAGGCCGACATGATTGTTGAAATTACCCTGCGTTTTTGTAACGTGAAAACGGCGGCCGAGAACCGCCGCAGTGAAATCTTTCGTGCTCGTCTTGCCGTTGCTTCCCGTGATCGCGACCACCTTAAGCGGTAACGACTTCCTGTAATTGGCGGCTAGTTTTTGATACGCCTGCAAGGTATCTTCCGTGCGGATGAGCGCGAAATTCTCCGGAATTTTCCCCGTCCAATTAGAATCTACAATCGCACCAGCCGCACCGGCTTTTGCCACGGATTCAACGAAACTGTGCGCATCGAAATTTTCACCGCGCAAAGCGACGAACAATTCGCCATGTTTGAGCGTGCGCGAATCGGTGCTGATCTTGTCGATCAAGGTTTTTCTGTGCCCCGACGAAACCGCAGCGCCGGCAAACTCAGCAATTTCAAGAATTGACAATCGATTCATAAGAACTCCACCGGATGATCTTCGATCGCGCGCCGCGCGACCTGAATATCATCGAACGGAACGGTGTGATCGGCGAACTCCTGATAACTCTCGTGCCCTTTGCCTGCGATCAACACAATGTCGCGCGGCTGCGCCAGCGCAATGGCGCGGCCAATCGCCGCCATTCGATCGACAATTTTTTCGTAATGAGTCGAGCGACAACCTTTTTCGATTTCAGCGATAATGGCGCTCGGATCTTCTTTGCGCGGATTATCGGAGGTGATGATTGCGTAATCAGCATGCCGATCCACTATTTCGCCCATCAGTGGACGCTTTTGGCGGTCACGATCGCCGCCGCATCCGAAAACGACGACCAACCGATGTGGTTCGAGTTCACGCAAAGTTTTAAGAACATTCCGAAGGGCGTCCGGAGTGTGTGCGTAATCGACGAAGACCTGGAACTGTCGCTTCGCCGAAACTATTTCCAGACGTCCCGGGACTTGCGGCGATCTACCGAGGCTGAGGACTGCGTCGCGTAGATTAATTCCCAGAGCGTTCGCCGTCGCCAGCGCCGCCACTGAGTTTAGGACGTTAAACCGACCGATCAACGGGACGCGAACCAGATAACTCTTGCCGCCGGCATCGAGTTGATAGGAAGTACCGCTAAACTCCACCCGATAGTTCGAGGCGCGAAAATCCGCACGCGCTCCCATTCCATAGGTAATGATCGCAACGCGCTTGTCGATCTTGGTGAGCAGTTGTTCACCATAGCGGTCATTGACGTTCACAACCGCGATAGGCTTCCGTTTTTTTTGTTGGTTTCCAAGTTGTGTGAAGAGCTTCGCTTTGGAATCGAAATAGCTCTCCATCGTGCCGTGAAAATCGAGATGGTCCTGGGTGAGATTGGTGAAGACAGCGACATCCCATTCAAGACCGCGGGTCCGGTCCTGCGCGAGCGCGTGTGAAGAAACTTCCATCGCCGCAGCTCGACAACCGGCGTTCGCGATTTGTGCGAGCAACTCCTGTAGATCAAGCGATTCCGGCGTCGTCCGAATGGCTGGCAAAACGCGTTCACCGATTTCGTAGCGCACGGTTCCGATCAAGCCGCAACGGAGGCCGGCCTTTTCACAGATGTGCTTGATGAGAAAGGTAGTAGTCGTTTTCCCATTTGTGCCCGTCACCGCCGCCAGTTTTAGTCTGTCTCCGGGCCGTCCGTAAAAAACTCTGGAAAGATCAGCCAGCGCAGTTCGCGAGTTCTCCACAACGAGACAGGTGACGCGCGGATATTTTTCCTCGCGCTCCGTCACGATCACCGAAGCGCCTTTCTCGATGGCTTGGGCAACGAATTGGTGGCCGTCGCTTTTTCCACCCCGCAGTGCCACGAACAGGCCATTCCTTTGCGCCCGCCGCGAGTCATACGCGATGCTTTCCACTGGGCGATCAAGTGTGCCGATGACTTGGCGAAGTGGAATCCCGGCGACGAGAGTTTTGAGCTGCATGAGGTTTCAACATGCCAACCTAAGGCGTTCAATGGCGTGAAGCATTGGTTAAGGCAACTCGCTCCACCGGTATGGCCTTGCGAATTTCCTCATGCGGCTCAAGATCGAGGTAGCGGGCAGCCTTTTCCGCGATCCGCGAAAAGATCGGCCCCGCAATAAGCCCGCCGTAATTTAATTCCGGTTTACTTGTCTGCGCGTCATCGAGCACCACGAGACCGACAAACTCCGGCCGCTCGGCCGGCAAATAACCGGTGAAAGAGACGACATATTTGCCTTGTTCATAGCCACCGTTTGGATCGACCTTTTGGGCTGTTCCGGTCTTGCCCGCAATCGTAAAACCGGGAACGGCTGCGGCAGCCGCAGTTCCGCGGTCGCTCACGACACCGCGCAGCGCATCACCAATTTGTCTCGCCGTTTCAGGAGAAGTAACCTGGCGCAACACGACTGGAGCGAGTGAGCTGATCGCTTTGCCGTCGGCGGTGGTAATTGATTTTACGATGCGCGGCATGACCAATTTGCCGCCGTTGGCAATCGCCGCCATCGCCACAATCATTTGTAATGGTGTGACTCCAATTTCGTGTCCCATCGGAATGCGGGTGATCGAAATCTTGCTCCACGATCGCGGGGGACGAATGACTCCGTTAATCTCACCGGGAAGCTCAATTCCCGTGCGTTCGCCAAATCCGAAGCGACGGATGTACTCATAAAACTTTTGCTCGCCGACACTGAGCGCGAGCTTTGCCGCGCCGATGTTACTCGACTTGATGAGAACATCGCGGACGCTGAGATATGAAAATGCGCGATGATCGTGCAGGGCGGCGCCGCCGAAATTCCACAAACCGTTTTCGCAAAAAATCGTAGAATCAGGCCGAAGCTTGTGTTCATTGAGCGCCGCGGCCGCTGCCACAATCTTGAAAGTGGAACCCGGTTCCATCATGTCGATGATGGCGCGGTTTTTCATTTCCTCGGGCTTCGCTTCGGAGCGGAGATTTAGATCGAAATTCGGCCGATTGGCCATCGCCATGATTTCACCGGTTTGCGGTCGCATCAGGATAATCGTGGCTTTTTTGGGTCGATACTCAGCTATCGCAGCGTCGATTTCGTTCTCGACAATGTTCTGCAAGTTTAGGTCGACCGTGAGATGGACCTGATAGCCGTTGCGGGGCGCGCGTTCCTGACCTCGATAAGGAACGATCTCCTGGCCGACTCGATTGTGTTCCACGTAGCGATATCCGTCCTGCCCGTGAAGATATTCCTCCATCGAAGCCTCCACCCCTTGAATGCCATGATGCTCGAAGTCTGTGAATCCGATGACGTGACAAAGCATCGAGCCATTCGGGTAGATTCGTGTGGCATCATTTTCGAAATAAATCCCACGCAGATTTCCGGCTCGAAGCTTCGCCCGTAGCGCCGTGGCCAACGACTCCGGCACTTCACGCTTGATCACAATGTATCGGCGCTCACTGTTTAATTTTTCGGCGAGCTGCTCAATCGGAATTCCAAGTTCATTGCCGACAAGATCGATAACTGCCTTCCTGTTGTTAAGATGTGTAGCGTCGCCCACTACAGTTTCGACCGGCACATTGTGCGCGAGAACCTCGTTGTTCCCGTCGAGGATTGTGCCGCGTTCTGCATAAATGGTTTGTTTGTAAATGTGCTTTTCAGCAGCCAGCCCGGCGTACTCATCGTGCTTGATTACCTGAAGATAAATAAGACGAAACGAAAAGGCGCTGAAGAGCGCAATGAAAACGCAGCAAACCAATGCGCAACGACTCCGGCTATTCGGGTTCATCTTGTGGCAGGTTTGTTCACGACGGGTTGAATTGCATTTTCATCGGCTTGCCGCGCGGGAACCGTAAGTCGGACGATGTCGCGCTCGGAAATCGGGATCATTTTCAAATACCCTTCCTTCAATCGACGCTGTAGGGCCGAGCGTGAGGTCAAAGCCGCAATTTGCACGCCGGCAACGTCATTCTGCGTCCGCAGACTGATGAGCTCGTTCTCGACCGACTTCTTGCGCTCACCAAGATGGTAGAGCTGTAGCGTCAAATAGACGTAGCTCAATCCGGCAAGCGCGAGAAAAGCGGTCACCAGAATCCAGCGCGCGAGCGAAGCCGCGTTCACCGCATTCCAATTTTTCCGACGAGAACGTTTCATTTAAATTTTCTCAGCCACACGCAACTTTGCAGTGCGTGAGCGCGGATTGGTGCGTTGCTCGTCTTTACTCGGCTCCACCGGTTTTGGCGTAATTAACTTGAGATCGTAGTTGGGATTGCGCTGCGGCGCCGGCCATTCGGGCCGGTCGAGCCATTCCCGGCTATGATCACGAAAGAAATTTTTAACGATCCGATCCTCCAGAGAATGAAAAGCGATAACAGCGATACGCGCACCGGTTTCGAGTCGTGCTGTCAAAACCCGCAGCCCCTCTTGTAGTGCGCCGAGCTCGTCATTCACTTCCATACGCAGCGCCTGAAAAACTTGCGTGGCCGGATGACGCCGGCCGTGCCGGCTGACGACCTTCTCGATAGCATGCGCCAATGGGAGGGTTTCGCGGAACGGGGATGTCTTCCGCATCTTTACAATTAAACTCGCGATACGACGCGCAGCCGGTTCCTCCCCGAGCTCGCGAAACAAGTGGGTTAGTTGTTCTCCGCTGTATTCGTTAACAACAGAGGCCGCAGTCAGTTCATTGCGTGGATCCATGCGCATATCGAGCGGGCCGTTGCGCATCAAGCTGAAACCGCGTTCCGCATTTTCGAGTTGGCGGGCCGAAACGCCAAGGTCGAGAAGTGCGCCACCGATCGTGCTAAACCTGAGCTCGTCCAGAACTTTGTACGCGTGCCGAAAATTCGTCTGCCGCACGGCGATGCGTCGGCCATACTGTGCCAGTTGCTCGGTCACATGTCGGACCGCATCGGGATCTTGGTCCAAAGCCAGGACATCGGCGCCGGTTCTTAAAAGCGCTTCCGTGTGACCACCGCCACCACAGGTTCCATCGACGACAAGAGAACGTGGTTTTGGCGCGAGCAACTCCACGACTTTCTCCGCGAGCACTGGACGGTGATAGACAAAATCCTGCATTTGCTGCGCCTCCTCTTCGAGAATTAGCGGGCCAGTCGCGAACCAGACAGACCGCTCAAACAGCAATGCGTTCATAAGGTTTCTACAGCCCGATTACATTCGCGACATGTTGATAAGTCGGCGTTTCTTCCTCGTGCGCCCGTTTCCAGCGTTGTAAATTCCAGATCTCAAAACGCCCTCGGCCGCCGACAAGAGCGACTTCCTCCTTTAGTCCGATTTTTTTGCAAAGTTCCTCCGGCAAAACGAGACGGCCCTGCCGATCCGCAGCACCATGCTGGGCGCGCGAGTGCAGATGCCGCAAGAAAATGCGTCGATCGTGCGCGGAAACGGCTTGGTTCGACTCTACAGCCCCGCTCATTCCGGCAAACTCCTCCGGCGACATGACGAGAAGAAACAGATGATTTGCCTCCGGCAAGAGGATAAACTCCTCGGCTTCATTGCGCCGCCAACGGGATGGAACCGTGATGCGATTCTTCTCGTCAATCGAATGGCGAAACTCTCCGGCGTAGAAGTGCTGAGGTGGAGAAAGGGAATCCATGCGTAAGTGGAGTTGATCCATTTTCCCCCACTTGACCCCACTTTTAACCACTTCTCGGCACTGTGGTCAATAAAAAAATAATGCACGTTTGCAGCCCTTCCCCTCACCCTTAAACTCCTCAAGGTATGAAACTTTGCCGGGTTCCATCGACAATCGGCTGTGTCCTTCTTTTATGTGCGGTAAAAATCGCATTCAGCCAGCCTTCAGAGCGACCCGAGAACGGCGCCGTCCGCGTAACCGTATCGATGAACGCGGATGGCTCACGTACTGTTTACGAATTCGATGACGCGCAACATAAGGCCATCGCGACCACGACCGGCGAGGATGGGAAACTCCGCGAGAAAATTCGCTACGACATCGATGAAGCAGGTCGCTTTTCGAGCGGCACGATCTTCGGGCCTGATGGCCATTTTCGTTTTAAGAGCCGCTACAAATACGATAGCTCTGGTCGTCTGGAGGAAGAAACTCAAAGCGCAGAGAGCGGAACCCTTCTCCACAAGATTGTTTACAGCTACGATCAGACCGGTAAGCGAACTGGTTATTCGATCTTTGATACAAATGGCAAACTCGTTGGTCGCACAATCGCGGGCAGCCCAAGTCCGAAGCGAAAAAAATAGCGCTGCGCTTTGTCACTGGATTTTTACGCCCTAAAGGGGCTCCCACGATGACTTGCCACTTTCGGCAAAGAGGTCTAGAGAAATTGGCGTGATAGATTATATTCAAAAGGGCGGTTTGCTGATGTGGCCAATTCTGGCCTGTAGCATCATTTCGATCGGCGTTTTTGCCGAACGCTTCTTTTACTTGCATCGGGCGACGATCCACGTCGGCGAATTCCTTAAGGGGCTCTCGAATCTTATCCGGCGCCGAAATTTCGCTGAGGCCTTACATGAATCTGCCGGTACACCGGGTCCGGTCGCGCGCGTGATTCATTCCGCCATCATCCGGCACGACGCACCACGAGCGGAATTGCGCGACATTGTGCAGGAAGCGGGCCAACTCGAGGTGCCGAAACTGGAGCGATTTCTCGGGGTGCTGGCCACGCTCGCTTTTCTCGCGCCGTTGCTTGGCTTACTGGGGACGGTTGCCGGGATGATTGACGCCTTTGGCACCATTGCCTCAAGTGGTGGTTATGCGACGGTGAGTGAGCTTTCGAGCGGCATTTACAAGAGTTTATTGACCACCGCAGCGGGGCTGGTCGTGGCCACGCCAACTTTTGTCGCTTATAGCTATCTCTCTTCGCGCGTAAATACCATGCAGCACGACATGGAGCGCGCCGGCATTGAGATCGTCCATATGTTGACGGAGAGTCGACCGATCAGCGGTATCATCAGTTTCCAACGACCTGAGGAGACGGCCCAATCCGAGGCACGTACCGATTCTTGATCGACACTCAGTCGATCGACAAATACTGCAGCCCCTCATGAAGCTCGGCCGAACGAAGGAATATAACTTCGGCTGGCTCGTCCTCTTTGCGCTGGTGGACGTCGCTTTCCTCCTGATTTTCTTCCTGTTACTCAGTTCAAATTTTATTTTGCAGCCGGGCATTTCCGTTTCAATGCCGTTCTCACGTTTCACGCTCGGCCCGCAGACTAATCAGCAAATTATCAGCATCACCGGCGGCGCAATTCCGGCGATTTACTTCCGAGAACAAAAAATCACCCTTGAACAGCTGGGGCCGTTGCTGGATGCGGCCAAGCGTGAGGGCCACTCAATCATCATTAGAGCCGACCGTCTGACCCCATATGAAACGGTTATTGAGGTGGCAAATGCCGCTCTTGAACACGGCATCACATCCGTCGCGCTAGCTACAACGTCGTTGCGATGAATGCCTCCACCTCCTCTGGGCTGGTTGTCGAACCGCTCCTTTTCAGTTGGGAGCCGCCTCGGCGGCGGCGTGCAGCGATTACCGCCTTTGTGGCGCTTTCCTTAATCGCGCATGCGCTTTGCTTCTATATTTTTCAAATTGTATATCCGCCGACTGTCTCATTGTTGCCACCACCGGCTCGCGTAAGTGTGATTACGTCCAATTCTGAAGAAGGCCGAACGCTCCTTCGCTGGGTCGACTCGGAAGACCCGGCGCTGGCCTTCACAACTCAGCGGCCGGCCGAGGCGAGACTGCGGGTGCTACCCAAGGTTGAGCACATTCCATCTTATCTCGCGATGGAGCCTTCACTGAAACGGGTTCCGCCACCAGTTGCCGATCTTCGCATCCCCAGTTCGCAGCCAGCGGGTGCTGTGCCGTTTGTCTATCCGCAAACTGCATCTGCCATTAACCCGAGGGAAACGTCTGCTTCGTTTTCAAAAGAGCTCGATGCTTTTGGCGCTCCGATTTTACCGAATCGGAGTTTTACTGCATCCAACGACGAGGCCCCTGAAGCGATTCGGTTCCGTGTGGCCGTTAGCGGGAGTGGAGAAATCCGATATTGCTTTCCTCTCAATTCGTCTGGTGACCCAGCCTTGGACGAACAAGCGCGCCGTTATCTCGCACTCTGCCGTTTTTCCCAAAGCTCGATAAGCGGCGAGAAAGTCGATCGCTCTCTCACTTGGGGAATCGCGACAGTTGGATGGGGGAACGACGTCGCCCGCCCGCGACACATGCCGACAAGCACCCCTACACCGTGATTCGCGTTAGTCTCGCGGCGCTAGTCACGATTTATTTGCTGCTTTTTCTTGCGGCGGTTTTTCTCTTCTGGATAGTGGGAGAGTGGAATCGCCGGCGCCGAGAGCGCCGTGCTTTACAGCATCGGTTGCGCTGCGTGATTTGCGCGTTCGAATTTGAGGATCGAACGGACGCGTTGCTTCCCCGGTGCCCGCGCTGTGGAAGTTTAAACGAACGATTTAAGATGGAGCGAATTTAACGATGGGAATGTGGATCGGCCGCAATCGTAAGGCACGCGTGACTTACGGGTTCGACGAGATCGCGCTCGTGCCCGGCCGGATGACGATTAATCCAAATGAAGTGGACATCACTTGCCACTTGCCACGAAAAGAGGCAGACCCGCTCGCATTAAAGATTCCAATTCTCGCGAGCGCGATGGATGGAGTTGTCGATGTGCGTTTCGCCGTTGCGATGAGCAAACTGGGCGGCCTCGCCGTTCTGAACCTAGAAGGAGTGCAAACGCGCTACAAGAATCCCCAGGAAGTTTTACAAAAAATCGTCGACGCGAACAAAGCCGATGTTACAGCGCTGTTGCAACGAATTTATCAGGAACCCGTCCAAGAAGATTTAATCGCGGCTCGCGTCCGCCAGATCAAAGACGGCGGAGCGCTGGCCGCGGTCAGCTCCATTCCGCAGCGCGCAGCTGAATTTGGCAAGATCGCGCAAGAAGCAGGGGCCGACGTGTTCGTAGTGCAAAGCACGGTCTCCACCGTCCGGCATATTTCTTCCGAGTACAAATCGCTCGATTTGGCAAAATTTTGCCGCGAAATGCGAATTCCCGTGATTGTCGGAAACACTGTTGGTTACGATGTCACCTTCGAGGTCATGGAGTGCGGGCCTGCCGGGGTCTTGGTCGGCGTCGGGCCGGGAGCCGCCTGCACTTCGCGCGGTGTCCTCGGGCTGGGTGTTCCACAAGTCACCGCGACCGCCGATTGCGCCGCGGCGCGCGATGCTTATTTCAAAAAAACATCGCGCTACGTGCCGATTGTTACCGATGGCGGAATGAGCAGAGGCGGTGACGTTTGCAAAGCACTGGCGTGCGGGGCGGACGCCGTCATGGTGGGCAGCGCCTTTGCCAAGGCGCAAGAGGCGCCTGGCTGCGGCTACCATTGGGGGATGGCCACTCCGCATGCTAATCTTCCACGCGGAACGCGCATCAAAGTTGGCACTACCGGCTCGCTGAAACAAATCCTTTTCGGCCCAGCGGAAGTTGATGATGGCAGTCAAAATTTGGTCGGCGCGATCACGACTTGTATGGGCAATGTCGGTGCTCGCAATATCGCGGAATTTCAGCAAACGGAGATTATCATCGCTCCTTCCATCAAGACCGAAGGAAAACTCTTTCAGACCGTGCAAAGCGTCGGGATGGGAACAAGTTGAGCGAAACTGATAGGTGACAAGTGAAATCGAAAAGCTAATTGTCTCTGACTGCTTTCCGCTCGTCGGCCATTACTGTCCACTCTCCACTCGACTATGACCGATCGCAGAGTCGTCATCACTGGGTTGGGCGCCATCACGCCGATTGGTAACGACGTGGAGACGTTTTGGTCGAATCTGAAAAATGGGATCAGTGGAGTTCGCAGAATCCAAGCGTTCGATACGACCGGATACGACTGCCAGATCGCCGGAGCAGTCCAGGACTTCGATCCAAAGCAATTCTTCAAAAATCCAAAAGACGTCCGGCGCACGGATCGTTTTGCACAGCTCGCTATGGCAGCGGCGAAAATGGCACTCGAGGACAGCGGGATCGAAGTCCAGAAGCTGAGGCGACGAGATCGCTTCGGGGTCATTGTTAGCAGTGGTATCGGCGGCCTGAAAACGCTGCAGGATCAGCACACGATCCTGTTGACACGAGGGCCGTCACGAAATTCCCCGTTCACGATTCCGATGCTAATCAGCAACATGGCGAGCGGACTTATCTCGATGGAGTACGGGCTGCGGGGCCCGAACATGTGCATTGTTACCGCCTGCGCCACATCGAACAACGCAATCGGAGAATCCTGGCGGATCATCAAATTCGGTGACGCTGATGTCTTCCTCGCGGGGGGGGCAGAGGCTTCAGTTGTCGCGATTGGTCTAGCCGGATTTTCAGCAATGAAGGCGCTTAGTACCCGCAATGAGGAGCCTGAGCGGGCTTCCCGGCCGTTCGACCGCGACCGCGATGGTTTTGTCATGAGCGAAGGCGCAGGAATCCTAGTCGTGGAAGAACTCGAACATGCGAAGGCGCGTGGCGCCAAGATATACTGTGAACTTACCGGCTACGGACTTTCTTCGGACGCCTATCACATGACCGCGCCGCCACCAGACGGCGAAGGTGCGGCACGCGCTATGCAATTGGCGCTCGAACATGCACGTATTTCTCCCGGCCAGGTTGATTACATCAACGCCCATGCAACCTCGACCGACATCGGCGATATTTGCGAGACCCGCGCGATTAAGAAGGTCTTCGGCGAACACGCCTCCAAAGTTTCCATCAGCTCTACTAAATCGATGACGGGCCATTTGTTAGGCGGGGCCGGTGGTGTGGAAATGGCCGCGTGCGCGCTGGCGATCCGCGATTCCGTGATTCCGCCCACTATCAATCTAGAAAATCCGGGCGATGAATGCGACCTTGATTACACGCCTAATGTTGCAAAGGAAAAGAAAGTGCGTGTCGTGGTAAACAATTCATTTGGTTTCGGCGGCCACAACGCCACACTTGTCGCGACCGCTTTCGACAAATAGATGTCCGGAGAGACCCGGACCACGGCTACGTACGAACTGCGTCTTCCCTCTCGTGCACTCCGGTTCGAAACAGCAAGGCGCACTGAAAAATTGGCAATGATTTAGCGACTTTCCGAAAAATGAGTTGGCATTGCTGCCGCGACGCGGCAGCTTGATCCCGCGCGGGCATAGCTTAATGGTAAAGTTCCAGCCTTCCAAGCTGGCCATGCGGGTTCGATTCCCGTTGCCCGCTATTGATCCGGCGCGATCAGCTCACGATTCCTCCAAGTAAAGCCCAAGCCGGAGTAAACGGTCAGCGCTACTGTAATCCAAACCAGAATCGGTCCGGCTTCGTCTCGTGCTCGCAGCCACCATATTGATGTTTCACTCGTATATCGCAGTTCGGCGATCGAGAGAAGCGCGAGGAAAAAAACAACAGTGATGATCTGCCACGAAGTTTTCTGCTTGCCGAGCCGTTCCGCTGGAAGAACTCGACCCTTCGCGCTCGCCATCAGACGCAAACCAGTGATCAAAAAATCGCGCGCCACGACCGTAGTGGCGGCCCATGCCGGCACCGCTTTGAGAGGGACCAGCGAAATAAAGGCTGCAGCCATCATGATTTTGTCCACGAGCGGGTCCATTAACTTGCCAAAATTTGTAATCACTCCGTAGCGGCGGGCGATTTCGCCATCAACGAAATCCGTCAGCCCAGCGAGGAGAAAAATCAGAAGCGCGGACGTACGCGCGTACTGCCAGGAAGAATTTAGCGCCAGGACAAAAAGAACTGTCAGCGCCAGCCGACTCAAAGTAATTCGGTTTGCCCAATTCATAAGCGTGACATCAAATCGGCTCCCGTATCTCGAGCGCGCTTCCTCCCCATTTCCCCTTTATCGTCGATTTTGAATTTCGGTCGTTTCCAAATCGGAATCTTCTTCTTCAACTCGTCCACCACCCACTGACTTGCCCGAAATGCTTCCGCGCGATGGCGGCTCGCCACCTGCACAAAAAGCGAGGCCTCGCCTTGAGCGATAAATCCAATTCGATGGTGAATAACAATGAGCGCAAGTTCGAATTTTTCGATGGCTTGCTGGGCAATCCGGTTCAATTGATGCTCGGCCATTGTTTGGTGCGCCTCGTACTCGATTCCGTCGATTTCGCCGCCGTCTTCAGCGTCGCGAACAATGCCCCAAAAATCGACTACCGCACCGACCGCAAGATCGATATTCTCTTGTGGGGCTTTGAGCTGCGCTTTCGTCAATAAAACTTCGCAAACCGGATTTGCCATGCGCTTTAAATGCTCGTTAGAGTAAGTCTCCTCGGTTTAGGCGTCGAATAAGGAGATACGAAAATGATCTGGAATCAATGCGATATTGGCCTCATCGGTCTCGCGGTAATGGGCGAAAACCTCGTCCTGAACATGGACTCTAAGGGATTCTCGGTTGCTGTCTTTAACCGTACTACCGAGGTGACGGACAAGTTTGCGGCCGGGCGCGCTAAGGATAAAAAGATTACGCCGACGCGTACGATCGAGGAATTCGTCGGTGCGCTAACGCGCCCTCGCAAAGCAATGATCATGGTAAAGGCGGGCGCGCCGGTTGACGCCGTGATCCAACAAATCGCGCCGTTGCTGGAAAAAGGCGACGTCATTATCGACGGCGGAAATTCTCTTTTCACCGACACGCAACGCCGCGGAAAAGAACTGGAGGGCACGGGAATCCATTTTGTGGGCATGGGCGTTTCTGGAGGGGAAGAAGGTGCCCTCAAAGGCCCCTCCCTCATGCCGGGCGGGTCGCGCGAGTCATGGGAGGTCATCGCCCCGATTTTCCGAAAGATCGCTGCGCAAGTGGATGGCGAGCCGTGCTGCCGTTACATGGGGCCGAATGGCGCTGGTCATTACGTCAAGATGGTCCACAACGGCATCGAGTACGGCGATATTCAGTTGATTTGCGAGGCGTATGCTATTCTGAAGGATATCCTCGAGATGCAAGCTCCGGAGCTCGCCGATGTCTTTGCAGAATGGAACAAAGGCGAACTGGACAGCTACTTGATTGAAATCACGTCCCAGATTTTCCGAAAGATCGATCCTGATACCGGCAAGCCGCTAGTCGATATGATTCTCGATAAAGCCGGACAAAAAGGGACCGGCATCTGGACGCTTCAGTCCGCTATCAGGCAATCTGTGGTTATTTCCACAATTAACGCCGCGGTTGAAGCTCGCGTTGTCTCGTCACGGAAAGAAGAGCGCGTGGCTGCGTCCAAGATCCTGCCACAACCAAGAGCCCGAAAGTTTAAAGGTAATCGAGCGCGCTTTGTCGATGCAATACGCGACGCGCTTTACGCATCGAAAATCGTTTCCTACACGCAGGGAATGGAGCTTCTGCGCTCTGGAAGCACCGAATACAAGTGGAATCTCAACCTTAGCGACATCGCTACCATCTGGCGGGGTGGTTGCATCATTCGCGCGAAATTTCTAAACCGGATTGTCGAAGCCTATCAACGCGATGCTGCACTACACAATCTTCTGCTCGATCGCTATTTCACGAGAATCATTAAGAAAGCGCAGCGCAATTGGCGCGTCGCGGTCTCGACAGCCATTAAACATGGCGTCACCGTTCCCGCGTTTTCCGCGTCGCTCGCTTACTTTGATAGTTATCGCCAAGCGCGACTGCCGGCAAATCTCTTGCAAGCGCAACGCGATTTCTTCGGCGCGCACACTTACGAACGCATCGACAAACCGGGCGTGTTTCATACGGAATGGATCGAATCCGACCGGAAGCCGATTGAAAAAGCGACCCAAGCGAAAGAGCCAGCTCAACATCACGCCGGAGAGTGACCACAAATGGCGGACGGCGCAGCGCGCCGTCTCTACCTTAATGAAAGTCATGCGAATCAGCACCCAGGAGTTGCGCGTGCGCGAGCGGCTTGATATTCCGGGTCTTGATTAAAACGACCCTGTCGGAATTCTGTACTTCGCCTTCGATCAGC
>QHON01000071.1 GCA_003218815.1 Verrucomicrobiota bacterium | reverse complement strand
ATATCGATGTCGACCTTCCACTTGGCATCTTCACCTGTGTCACGGGCGTGTCCGGGTCCGGCAAATCGACGCTGATCCATGATGTTCTTTACCGAAATCTCTTGCAGGCGAAGGGCCAATCGTCCGATCAGGAGCCCGGTGCGTGCAAATCTGTGACCGGAGCGCATCGGATCGACGAGGTGATGATGGTCGATCAAGCGTCGCTTGCGCGGACACCGCGTTCCACCCCGATTCTTTACCTCGGCCTTTACGATCGGACGCGCGAATTGTTCGCCGCGCAACCGGAAGCGATGGCGCAAGGACTGACCGCGAGCGCGTTTTCATTCAACTCCGGCAGTGGACGCTGCGAACGTTGTTCCGGAACCGGTTTCGAAAAGATCGAAATGCAATTCTTGAGCGACCTTTACGTACGCTGCGCCGAGTGCGAAGGCCGCCGTTTTCAACCGCACGTCTTGAATGTGAAACTGCACGGGAAATCGATCCACGATTTGCTCGAACTGACTGTGAGCGAAGCGATCGAGTTCTTTGCCGAAATTGGCGAAGAAACGAGATTGTCGAAGCCGCTTGCGGTGCTCGAAGAAGTTGGCCTCGGTTATTTGCGCCTTGGACAGCCGCTGAACACGCTCTCCGGCGGCGAATCGCAGCGGCTGAAATTGGTTCGACATCTGTCCGACACAGAAAACGTTCGGCGATCAACAAACGGCGAATCCGCAATCTGCAATCTGTTCATCTTCGACGAGCCGACCACCGGTCTTCACTTCGATGATGTGGCGATGCTGCTGCGATTATTTCAACGACTGGTCGATTGGGGCCATTCCGTTGTCGTGATTGAACACAATCTCGAAGTGATTAAGTGCGCAGATTGGATTGTCGATCTTGGCCCAGAAGCGGGTGATGCCGGTGGCCAGGTTGTCGCGAGCGGAACGCCAGAGGAAACAGCGAAGATAGACAATTCACACACCGGGACCTTTCTGCGAAGTGTGCTATCGAAATCTCGCGCACCGCTGCATGTCATCCCGAGCCGCGGAGACGGCGAGGGATCTCACAAGATCTCTCACGAGTTGGCGAGATCCTTCGCCTACGCTCAGGATGACAGCGCTGAGTTGGCACGTGCAGCGGAAACAGCGCCGCGTTTTCACGCGAACGGATTCAACGGCGCTATCTCGATTCACGGCGCGCGTGAACACAATTTGAAAAATATCCACGTGAAAATCCCGCGCGACCAGATGGTTGTGATCACAGGGTTAAGCGGCTCGGGAAAATCAACGCTCGCCTTTGACATTCTCTTTGCGGAAGGACAGCGGCGATTTCTCGATAGCATGTCGCCGTATGCGCGCCAGTTTGTCGAGCAACTCGAAAAACCCGATGTGGATCTTGTCGAAGGCCTCCCGCCAAGTGTCGCGATCGAGCAACGAGTCACGCGTGGCGGCGGCAAATCCACGGTCGCAACCGTGACTGAAGTTTATCATTTTTTGCGGCTCTTGTTTGCCAAAACTGGAATGCAATTTTGCCCGGATTGCGATTTACCCGTTCAAAAGCAGAGCGTCTCCGCCATTGTGAAGCAGGTAGAAGCAGCCGCCAAGCGCGGCGTGCTTAAAGTGCTCGCGCCGCTCGTCAAGGCCCGTAAAGGTTTTCATACGGATGTGGCGCACTGGGCTGAGCGTCAGGGGTTCGATACCCTTTATGTTGATGGAAAGTTGACCCCGGTTTCGCACTTTCGGAAGCTCGAGCGCTTCAAGGAGCACACGATCGACGTTGTCGTCGGCGCAATTGACGCGAAGCGCATTTTGAAAGCGCGCAACCTGACTCACCGCGCGATCAGGGTCGGTCGGGGTACAGCGCACCTGCTCGATGCAAAGAATCGCCTGACGGTCATGAGCACGGAGATGAGCTGCCCCGGCTGCGGCCGCGCCTTTGAAGAGCTTGATCCGCGTTTGTTTTCTTTTAATTCACCGCATGGCGCCTGCGAGGAATGCGGCGGGTTCGGCGAAATTTGGAACCGCGATCTGCAAACGGGCGCGGAAGATAATGGCGATTCTGCTCTTGAGAACGAACTTGCCGCCGAACGTGAATCTGAATGGATAGACCAAGCTGAAGCGCACGAATGTCCGAGCTGTCACGGCTCGCGTCTGAACGCAGTCGCGTGTCACGTGCGGGTGCAAGGTTTTGCGATAGACGATTTCACCGCCTTTTCCGCGAGCGAGGCGCGCAAGGTCGTCGCTAAACTTCGGTTTCGCGGCACGCACAAAACAATCGCGGCGGAATTGCTTCCCGAAATCCAACAGCGGTTGAAGTTCATGGAAAACGTCGGGCTTGGTTATCTCGCGCTTGGCCGTTCGGCCAAAACGTTGAGCGGCGGCGAATCGCAGCGGATCCGGCTCGCCGCCCAACTGGGCTCCAATCTGCGTGGCGTGCTTTACGTGCTTGATGAACCAACGATTGGTTTGCATCCGCGCGATAACTTGCGTCTGCTCGATACGCTTACGGCGCTGCGCGAAAAAGGAAATTCGCTCGTGATCGTGGAGCACGACGAGGAAACGATGCGGCGTGCCGACCATATTGTCGATCTTGGCCCGCGCGCCGGCGTGCATGGAGGCGAAGTCGTCGCACAAGGGACGCTGCGCGACATTGAACAAGCGCCAGATTCTGAGACAGGACGTTGTTTAAAATCGCCAATTTGCCACCCCACTCGAAAATCGCGACGCTCGCTGCGAAGCGTTGAAGATTGGATCGAGATCCGCGGCGCACGAGTAAACAATTTGAAAGATATCGATGCCCGATTTCCGGTTGGACGACTCTCGGTGATCACGGGAATTTCCGGCTCTGGAAAATCGACGTTGATGCATGAAGTGCTGTTGCCTGGAGTGCGCGAACGACTGAACAAAAAACGAGCAAGCGGCGACGGCGAACTATTCAAGCTCGTGAGCGGCGCAACCGAAATCGAAGCGGTTTATGAAGTCGATCAATCGCCCATCGGCAAAACGTCGCGGTCGACACCGGGCACTTACGTCAAAGTCTTCGATGAAATTCGCAATCTCTATGCCCAACTGCCGGTTTCGCGCGTGCGCGGCTATTCGGCGAGCCGATTTTCATTCAACGCCGAAGGAGGCCGCTGTGAAACTTGCAAAGGACAGGGGACGATCAAGCTGGAGATGAATTTTCTGCCGAGCAGTTATATGCCTTGCGAAGAGTGCGATGGTCGTCGTTACAACCCGCAAACGCTGGAAGTCCTCTACAACCAAAAGAGCATCGGCGATGTCATGGAGATGACAATCGAGGAAGCCGCCGAATTTTTTTCCGCTCATCCGAAGATCGCGCGTGCGCTTTCGTTGCTGGTCGATACTGGCCTGGGGTATCTCAAACTTGGGCAGCCAAGTCCGACCTTGAGCGGGGGCGAAGCGCAACGGCTCAAGCTCGTGACGCAATTAAAACGCGGCGTCAACCGCGCGTTGAACGAGCGGATTCGCAAGATGCGCAAGCCAAGGTCGACCTTGTATCTGCTCGAGGAACCGACCATTGGATTACACATGGCCGACGTTGTCCTGCTACTCAACGTCCTGCACCGGCTCGTGGACGAGGGAAATACTGTCGTCGTGATCGAACACAATCTTAGCGTCATCGCGGAAGCAGATTACATTCTCGATCTTGGACCGGAAGCCGGCGCAGAGGGTGGCGAGGTGGTTGCCTTCGGAACCCCGGAAGAAGTCGCGGAAAATCGAAGTAGCCGCACTGCTCCATTCTTACGGGACGTATTAAAGGCATCCGCCTAACGAAAACGTTGTCTCTGTAACCGCCCGATGCGTTGCGCCGCTCGCAGACGGCGGCTACAAGAGGTGCGTTTTTATTGCGGCCGCTGGAAAGCTCGCGCACAATCGGCAGCCAAATGCTTGCGTATTATCTGGACGATCTCGATCCGATTATTTTTCGGATCTACGACAACGTCGGCCCGCGTTGGTACGGCCTGTCTTATGTCCTGGCATTTATCTCCAGCTTTGTCCTTTTCCTCTGGCTGGCGAAACGCGGATATGCCGATCTACCAGTGGAACGAGTAGGAGATTTTATTACTGGTGCCGCGCTTTTCGGCGTCATCGTCGGTGGCCGGCTCGGTTACGTCCTCCTTTACAATCCCGAAATGCTGCGCGCGCCATTGTCGATCTTGCGGGTGTGGGAAGGCGGCATGTCGAGCCACGGCGGGATGATTGGGCTGTTACTCTTCACGCTTTACTACGCGCATCGGCATAAGATTTCCTGGATGAATTTGGGAGACAATCTTGGCGTGACTGCGCCGGTCGGTTTGTTCTTTGGCCGCTGCGCCAATTTCATTAACGGCGAGCTTTACGGCCGGATCACAACCGTTCCCTGGGCGATCCAGTTTCCAAAAGAATTGCTCGATCACCCGACAGAAGCGAACCGCGCAATTGCGTCGTGCAGTCAGATTGATCCATCGCTCAGTACGCCGGAAGCGATTGTCGCCGCTGTCCATCGACAGCCGCAAGTCGCAGCGACGTTGCGCTCGATTTTGCCTCCGCGGCATCCGTCCCAGCTCTACGAAGCCTTTTTTGAAGGCATTGTTTTGTTTGCGATTTTGTGGTTCGTGCGCACCCGGACGCGACAGCCGAACGGGATGCTGATGGGACTTTTCTTTACCTGCTACGCGATTTTTCGGATCGTGATCGAATATTTCCGCGAGCCGGATGCAACATTGATAGGTCATTTCACACGCGGCCAATTCTTTTCATTCTTTTTAATTGCGATCGGCCTTGGGTTTGTGGTAGCGGCAAAAATGCGCCCAACATATCCGAGAAAGCTTAACTAGGCGCACGAAACAGTTCGCTTTCTGCGAAATTGCGGTATTACTTATCCAGGTGACGCGGAGATGCTCATTGCGACGTTCTTAGCGGCCGGTGGTCTCCTTTTCGCGTTCGATCACGCGACGATAGCCGGAAAGCTCGTCCTGTCTCTCCTCGCCATTTGCTCAATTTTCAGTTGGTCGATCATGATTACGAAGTTGCGCGTCATCCGATTCGCACGGCAACAGAACGCCCGTTTCCTCGCCGCGTTTCGGCAAGATCGACAGCCCCTGCGTTTGTTTGAGAAGAACGCGCGGTTTTCAGGATCACCTGTGTTTAATGTTTATCGCGCAGGATGCGAGGAAATGACATTTCATCTTCTCGGCTCCCCAGAAGTGGATGACACGTTTCGCGCGCGGCTCGAGATCGCGGACAAGATTTCGCCGGCCCAAATGGGC
>QHON01000070.1 GCA_003218815.1 Verrucomicrobiota bacterium | reverse complement strand
CATGCGACCGTCTGATCCATTCGATCGGCTTGGTTCGCAGGTTTAATGAAGAGATGACCTTCGCCGGGATAGACGATTAGCTGCGTCGGCACACCAAGCGTCTTTAAGGCGTGCCAGAATTCGTAGGACTGCGACGAAGGGCATTCTGCGTCGCGCTCACCGACAATAACAAGCGTCGGTGTTTTCACCTTCTTTATATAGTGAATGGGAGAACTTTTCTCGTAGACGGCGGGATCGTCGTAAACCGATGCACCGAAGAACGGGATCATCCATTGATCGATCAAGTTCTGGCCATAGTAACTTTGCCAATTGCCAACGCCAGCACCGGCGACGGCTCCACGGAAACGGTTGGTTTGCGTGACAGTCCACATCGTCATGTAACCGCCGTAACTCCACCCGGTCACGCCGAGACGCGCAGGATCGACCGGATATTTTTTTATCGCGGCATCGACCCCGGCGAGGATGTCGCGCAGATCGCCGGCGCCAAAATCTTTCACGTTGGCGCGGGTGAACTCTTCTCCCTGGCCGTAACTTCCGCGAGGATTCGGCATCAGCACGTAGTAACCTCGTGATGAGAGAGCGGCGATAATGGCTCTCGGCATTCCAAACGAAGCGGGCCACTCCGGCACCTCCGCGCTTGAAGGTCCGCCGTGGATGAGAACGACTATGGGATATTTCTGACCTGACTCCACTTTCGCGGGCGACAAAAGCCAGCCTTGAATGTTGAAGCTATCGTTTGTCCACTCAAGATTCTCGGCTTTACCCCAAGACGCCCTTATACCTGAGTTGTTGCTGGTCAGCTGATGCCAATCACCAATCGGTCCAGCCCACATTTCCGGTGGCGTTTCAAACGTGCTGCGCTCGGCTGCCGCGAATTTGCCATCCCTGGAAACAGCAAAGTTAGGGAAATTACCGAACGCGTGCAGGTGCTCTGCACCTTTCCAAATTGTTCGCACCGAATTGTCGGCGAGCGTCAATTCAGAGATCGCACTTCCGCCGCCGACATACTCGGTGAAAAGGATCCGATCGGACGCCAGCCAGAAGAGTGAGCTTGCTGAGCTTTTGCGACCTCGCGTCCGATTCGTTAGGCTGTGGCCAGCGGCTGAGATCGTAAACAGATCGCCACCGTGAAATCCTTCGTCGCTCATCAGCCCTTCAATGAACGCGATCGACTTGCCATCCGGTGACCAACGCGGAACCGCCAATTGGAGAGAAGGTTTGTAGATCGATGTGGCGTTACCTTTCGCGATATCGATTGTGTAGATCTGCGCGATCCACCAATTGTTATCACCCGGGCCAGGGGCCGCCGTTGCTACGAAAGTTTTGTCGTCGGGCGACCAATCGTAATCGTAAATGTGAAGATTGACCGGCGAAACCTGACGCAGCTGGCCCATAGCAATGTCGAGAACAGCGATCCGCTGATTATGAATCGCGGTGTCGATGACCCCAGTCGCGGTCGGCGCAGCCATCAAGGGACCACCACCGCCTGCGCCTTCTACAAAGAGGAACGCAATCTGTTTCCCATTGTGCGACCAACGTGGACGGGCTGCGTATCCTTTTAGATTTGTAATTTCCTTAGGATCGGAACCATCGGCATTTACCGTCCAGAGTTGCCGCTGTTCTTTGTCGCCTGCGCTGGAGAAAACTGCGAGCGTCTTGGAATCGGGCGACCAGGTAGGATCGAAGTCGGTTCTCTCGCCAGTGGTCGGAATTTTGACCAGCATTGCCGTTGCGTTTCCTGATGTACCACGAACGTGTGTTTGTTTTGATGTTGTCGCCGCGGTCGATTGCACCCATGCGACATGTGTGCGGTCGGGAGAAAGAGCAACGTCGCTGTACAAAACAGTTTTGCCTAACTGTTCAGTCAGCTGTTGCATGGTCTCAGCTGTTAACGCCATCGGAAAGAGACAGGCCAGAAGAAAATGCTTCATGTTGTGATCCTGACAAAGGCCCGAGGGAGCGGCAAGTTCATCCGCCTTCGTCCGGCACCTGCCAGACTAGGGCGTGACAAGGAGGACAGCGGATCACGTGTTTACGAGTAGCGACCAATCGTTCAATCGGGTACCATCGATCGATGGTTCGGGTCCGGATCCGCTTGGCAAGGTCAGTTGATTGCCGTGCCCTGGCCGAGCTGCGCTATCGATTTCGTGCTGAAGACGAATTGGTGACCGAAACCAAATCGCGGTTTGTGCGAAGGTGTACATCATGGATGAAGAAGCGTTTTCGCGCCGGCTCTTGCCCGTGGCGCTGCTGGGTCTTCGACGACGGCAAACGGTTGGTCGGTCATGTTTGCGTGCAGTTGTTTGAGAAAATCCCCAACCCGGTTAACGAACCGGAGCTTCATGCTTATATAACCAACTTTTATGTCATCCCGGAAATGCGGGACCGTGGACTTGGCAAAAGATTGTTGAACAAAGCGCTGTCATGGTGCCGCGCTCGAGGTACCGACGCGGTAATTCTGTGGCCGAGTACGGCAAGCAAATCGTTTTATCGCCAGTGCGGCTTTGTAGCGCCTTCGGATATTTTTGAGCTGCGACCTGTTGTTCTTCGATCGCGTTCCCGCCGCCAGGGTGCGAGCCGCACTGGCATCGATATCGCTTCATGATCTCCCACCGCGCTGGGTCGGACGTTGTCTTCATTGTCGTTCATGGAAGGTGAATTTTATCGACGGTCATAGACTGCCGCTACGGCAAACGCCCGTTTAGCTGCGAAGCGCTTTGGTGAATCGGACCAGTTCATCTGCCACGATTTCAGTGCGCTTGATGATCTTTTTGTCGCTAATGTTGTCGCCATCGAAGGCATCAGCGGTGGCAAACACGAACCGGGGAATAATCACGCAACGAAAATCGAGCATGAGACTGTTCGCATAAGCCATGACCGACATGTAACTGGCCGTGCCGCCGGCCGCGCAAAGAAAGCCGACGATCTTGTTTTCCCACGCGCTGCCGGTGAGCTCGATCATGTTCTTCGCCGCGGCGGCGACATCATAATTGTATACTGGCGCCGCGACCAAAATCCCGTCCGCGGCTTTAATTGCGGCGCTCAATTTCTTCGAGCCGGGCATCCCGTAACATTTGTCCGCGTCGCAGAGGGGCAAATCCATTTCGCTGATGTCGATCCACTCGCAGTCCACCTTTCGTTTTCGCAGATGCGCCAGCGCGACACGGCCAATGCGGCGGCTGTTGCTGTTGGGGTTGCCGCTCGTGCTAATGACAAGATGTTTTGGCATTGGTGACGGATCAGTCAGCGCTGCTAATGCGGTCGTAAGCAAACATGAACAGAGGACAGAGGTGGACTAGCTCTCGGAATCGCAATCGGGCCGCGCGGGGTTGAGCTTGCTGCGGAATTTCTTCGCCACTCGCACCACCGCTTCCCTCGCTCGGTCGCGTGGCCCGCTCGTTTCGATTTGGATTTGATCGATCGCCCGGTCCATCGCGGCTTTGATACTCGCGGCGGTCCCACCTTTCTCACATTCCCGCACCAGCACGCCCTCCAGCCGCGCGATCACCGCGTCGACGGTGTAGTTGGGATTCATTCTAGGCCTTTCGTGCGCTTCGATCGCACTATAGACGTTGATCACTTCCTCGCTGTGCGCGCCCCACCTGAGCACCTGATAAAAGAGCGAGCCGTGTCCCTTACCCTTGAAGATGAGATCAATCAGCGCCGCGACCAGCGAGACCGGCATAAGGGCAAAATCGCGTACGTTATCGAGAAACATCTTGAGCTGGAAAACAACGACGTCGCGCAAAAACTTCCAGCGCTCGTTGCTGCCGGATTCGACGGTAAGCGAATTGGGAGAGCTCATGGCGCAATTCTAAACAGAGTCGACGAGGGAGAAAAGTTCCGATTGGCAACGTGGGGTCGCATCTAAACTCCGAAAGCTTTGACTCACTCGCTCCGCTTGAGGAACGACCGAAAGAGACGACCGACGCGCTGGTAAAGTTTCTTTGAGGGCGTGTTCGCGTTAGCTCATTTATTGAGATTCGCTTCTCTGTAGTTGCGGGCCGTGCCGGCCGCAGAAATTAAGCAATTGTCAGGCGACACGCCTGCTGCTGCAAGGATCGAAGCCAGAAGTCAGAAGTCAGCGGACAGAGAACAGAAGACAAGGAACTGAAGATAGCGGTCGCAGGTCCGAGGTCAGAATCAAACGCCCTACGCCTTCAAGGTCTGCTGAGTCGGGCAGGTGATAGAAATTTTGTTTGAACATTTCTCTTGATTCTGGAAACTAAATATACTAATATAGTTTCTATAGTGTAGTATGAAACAATTCGAGATATGAAACACAGGCTCAAGCTCTTGAGGCGGAACCAAGCACCCGATTCCAGTCGGCAACGGATCGTGGAGGCGGCGCGAGCACACTTCTTTAGCCACGGATTCCGCAGCGTGACCATGGACGACCTGGCAGAGGAGCTCGCAATCAGCAAAAAAACGCTCTACGCGCATTTCCCGAGCAAGATTGCGCTGCTCGAGGCTGTGCTGGCCGATAAGTTCGCCGGCGTCGAAGCGAAGCTGGAGGAAATTACGCGTGCATTCCCGCACGATTTCTCAGCGGCGCTGCATGAACTGCTGGCCAATACGCAACGCGAATTAGATGAGATCAAACCGCCGTTCGTCCGCGACATGCGCCAGAAAGCGCCGCAGGCCTTCAAGATCGTCGAGCGCCGCCGAGCCGAATTGATCCAGCGCTTTTTTGGAAAACTTTTCGCGGAAGGTCAGCGCACGGGAATGGTGCGCAGGGATCTCCCGGCCAAACTGATGATCGAGATTCTGCTGGCCGCGGTTCAGGCGATTGTGAATCCGGCGAAGGTAGAAGAACTCGGCCTCACGCCAAAAACCGGGTTCGCATCAGTCGTTAAAGTTGTTCTCGAAGGCGTGATCACCCCGAAAGGAAGGAAAACATGAATGTGTTTTACTTTGTGCGAGATCGACAATTAATGCGCGCCGCTGGCGCATTGCTGCTGCTTCTCTTGGTCGGCAGTTGCAGTGACCCGCCTAAGAGCCGTTTCCAAGGTTATGTCGAAGGTGAGTTCGTTTATGTTGCGTCGCCGCTTTCCGGGACGTTGGAATCGCTGCGCGTGCGCCGAGGCGAACAGGTGCAAGCTGGTGACCCGCTCTTCGCTCTGGATGAAACTCCGGAGAAGGCCGCACGCGAACAAATCGAGGCGGCGCTTGTGCTTTCCGAAGCGGAATATGCGCGTCAGGACAAACTCGTCCGCACCGGTGTGGCTGCCATCCAGGATTTGGATCGCGCCCGTTCAACGCGAGATCAGG
>QHON01000069.1 GCA_003218815.1 Verrucomicrobiota bacterium | reverse complement strand
GCAAGTCCACGCTGATCGGCCGGATTCTGCAAGACACGGACTCTCTTCCGGAGGGGAAGGTCGAGATGGTGAAGAAAGCGTGTGCGGCGGAAGGGATGGAATTTGAATTTGCCTTTTTGCTCGACGCGCTGCTCGAGGAGCAAAAACAAAACGTCACGATCGACACCACGGAGATTCCGTTTCGGACGCCGCGCCGCCAGTACGCCATCATCGACGCGCCCGGCCACAAAGAGTTCTTGAAAAACATGATTACGGGCGCATCGCGAGCTGATGCTGCCGTTCTGGTCATCGCCGCCAGCGAAGGGGTGCGTGAGCAAAGCCGCCGGCACGCCTATTTGCTCAGCTTGCTCGGCATCAAGCAAGTCGTCGTGGTCGTAAACAAGATGGACCTCGTGGATTTTTCTGAGAAGCGATTCCGGGAAATCGAAAGGGAATACCGAAAGTTTCTTGTCGATCTTACGCTCGAAGCGCGTGCTTTTATTCCGGCGGCGGCGAACCAGTGCGAGTATGAAAATGAAGTGGTATTGCGCTGCGACCGTTCTCGAGGCGCTCGATGCTCTGGAAACGAAGCGGACCGATGTCGATCTTCCGCTGCGCTTCTGTGTTCAGGATGTTTATCGGTTCGATGGACGACGGATTATTGCCGGCCGAATCGAGACCGGGAAGTTAAGGGTAGGGGATCAGCTGGTGTTTTCGCCGGCAAACAAGTCGTCTGTGGTTGCGACAATCGAGCGGTGGAATGTACCCGCGAACGATCTAGCCATCGCTGGGGATTCCGTCGGAGTCACGTTGAGCGAACAGATTTTCGTCGAGCGAGGTTATGTTGCCTCGCACGAAAGCGAAACCCCGATTGAGACGAATCGCTTTCACGCGGATCTCTTTTGGATCGTTCGCGAGCCGCTGCGAGTTGGTCATCCTTACGATCTGCGTCTGGCCACGCAAGAGCTGAAATGCGAGATCGTGTCAATCGAGGAGATGATGAACTCATCAACGCTCGAGAGGAAGATCGATCAACGGGAACAGTTGGAGCGGAATGAAGTCGGAAGGTTAACGATTCAAACCCGCGGTCCGCTCGTGATCGACAATCACGATCGTATTCCGAATCTTGGCCGATTTGTTCTCGTTGATGACGGGCAGATTTGTGGAGGCGGTACCATTTTCGGCGGTGTCTACACCGATCGACAGGTTGCAAAGAGCAAAAACATTTTTTGGAGCGAAGGGAAAATTACGGCTCGCGCTCGTGCGGCGCGGAGCGGTCATCGCGGAGCGGTCATTTGGTTCACTGGTCTCTCCGGTGCGGGAAAATCAACCATTGCCCAGGCGCTTGAGCGTGAGCTGTTCCATCGCGCCATGCACACATACGTGCTCGACGGTGATAACATCCGTCACGGCCTGAATTCCAATCTCGGGTTTTCGCCTGAAGACCGAGTGGAGAACATTCGACGAGTAAGTGAAGTCGCCAAGTTAATGGCAGATGCTGGCGCGGTCGTGATCACGGCATTCATTTCGCCTTATCGAATGGATCGTCGCCGTGCCCGCGAAATTGCGCTCGAGGGCAACGCGGAGTTTGTCGAAGTCTTCGTCGATGCCCCGCTCGAAGTTTGCGAAACGCGAGATCCAAAAAATCTTTACAAGAAAGCGCGGGCCGGCGAGATCCGCGATTTCACCGGGATCGGCGCACCCTATGAAGCGCCAGAAGATCCCGAGATCGTCGTCCATACGGACCAGCAGACTGTCGACGAATCTGTAGCGACGATTTTGGAGCAACTGTTGCCGCGCTTGAGAGCAGAGGAAGCGAACGAGTAGCAGGCAATTGCTGGCTACTTGATGCTAGATGGGGGATGGATATCGATCTTAAAATCCGTGACGGTAAATTGAGCGACGCGGCCGGTCTGGCTGCGCTCATGTGCGAGCTCGGGTACGAAACGGCCGGCGCGGAAATGGAATCGCGTTTGATATCGATTTTGAAGGACCCCCGCTACAAAACGCTCGTCGCGTTGAATGACGACAAGATCTGCGGCATGATCGGGACGGTTTCGGCATCGAGTTATTTGCACAATGATTTAACCGGGCGAATCATAGCGCTTGTCGTTTCCAGAGAATCGCGACGGCGCGGTATAGGCGCGCGGTTAATTGCAGAGGCAGAAAAGAATCTCATACAACGAGGAATCACCCGAGTGACAGTGACTGCTCGCTTCGAACGCGAAAAGGCGCATCAATTTTACGAGAAACTTGGTTATGCACGAACCGGCTTCCGCTTTGCAAAAAATCTGAGATCCTAGGTAGCGTCGGCGGCGGTATCCGTCAATAACGGACGCGAACGAGAAAAAGACCCTCGGCCGGAGCGGCGAAACGCGTGTGGCCGGCGTGAGCGGAAGCTAGGCGCTCCGTCACCTCCTCAATGCGTGACTTGCCAAGCGCACAGCGCACGACTGAGCCAATGATTAGTCGAATCATCTTATAGAGAAAGCCGTCGCCATCGAAGTCGATCATTAGACAAGAACCGCTACGACGGACCGCCGCAGAATAAATCGTCCGAGTCGTGCTCTTTTCCGGCTCACCCCGGCTGGCGGCGAACGCCGCAAAATCGTGGGTACCGACGAACCGGTTGGCCGCTTTCTTCAGAAGTTCGAGATCCAGGGAACGCGGAACATGCCAGACGCGCCCATATTCGAAGGGCGGCAGCACTGAAGCAGCCCAGATTCTGTAGCGATAGGTTTTTCCTTTTGCGGAAAGACGCGCATGGAAATTCTGCGACACATAACGGCAGTGAAGAACGCGGATTGCCGGGGGCAACAATGCATTGAGCGCTTCCCTCCAACGCGCCGTTGATAAGCCGTCCTCCGCAAGATCGACATGCGCGCACTGGGCAAGGGCGTGGACTCCAGCATCGGTTCGCCCGGCGCCGTGAACGCGTACACGCTTGCCGCCGATGCGTTCAAACGCGCGCTCGAGGTGGTCTTGAATTCCGTTGCGATGGGATTGACTTTGCCAGCCCGCAAACGGGACCCCGTTGTAGGCAATAATTAGTTTTAGCCGCCGCGACATTCCTGATTCAGCGCGACATCTCTTCGGCATGTGCTGCGTGTTGCCGTCGATCGAGATATCCTTGCAAAATCATTTGAGCTGCGACTTGATCGATGTAATGCCGAGTGGCGCGCGTCTTTTTGCCGGCTTCGCGCAACGCCCGGTGAGCTGCGACCGTCGTCAGTCGCTCATCCCAAGCGACAACAGGACAGGAAAGAATCGCTCTTAATTTCTCCGCAAACCGCAAGGCTTCGGTTGCGGCGGCGCCGATCTTGCCACTCAACTGGCGCGGGATCCCCACGACAACATGGTCGACGTTCCGTTCGCGAACGATCTCTGCCACTCGCGCGATGGATCGCTCGTTGGCGGCGATTGTTTCGAGCGGATGCGCCAGGAGCTGCAACTCATCGGAGACTGCCACACCGATGCGTGCGCGGCCAAAATCGATTGCTAAAATTGGATTCATCGCCCAGTTAGATCATTGTAATTCGGACGGAAGTTTACCGATCAAGTTTTTGATTTTCTCCGCTTGATGACGATGACACACCAAAATTGCGTCATTAGTTCGCACCACAATCAAGTTATGAACTCCAAGCAGCGCGATTGTTGTCCCGTTCTGATCGAAAATGATGTTATTAGTGGAATCGACCGCCGTGATCGCGCAGTTCGCAGCATTTCCCTGTTCGTCGTTTTTGAAATAATTCGATACTGCTCTCCAGCTTCCGATGTCGTCCCAATCGAAACTCGCTTCTACCACCAGAACGCGGTCTGCTTTTTCCATGATCGCGTAATCGAATGAAATCCGCGGCAATTTGCTAAAGCGCTCTCGCAACACCTTCTCGAAATTTTTTGGGTCGCGAAGTTGAGAAATAAAATCCGCTAGTTCCGGTGCGTGGCGATTAAATTCGCTTAGCACGGTGGGGACGGACCAGACGAACATTCCTGCATTCCACCGAAAATTTCCTTTTCGCAGAAACGATTCAGCCAGATCGGGGTTCGGTTTCTCGCGGAAGCACCGGACCCGATGAATGGAACCCTTGTCGCTTCGATTCCGAAAATGGACCGGCTCACCCTGCTCGATATAACCAAAACCCGGACACGCCCAGGTCGGTTTGATACCGATGGCGACAAGCTCGCCCGTCTCCTCCGCTGTTTCCGCGGCCAAGGCCAAGGTCTCTTGAAATGCTGCGCGATTCGTAATGACATGATCAGCTGGGAGCACGGCCATAGTAGCGGCGTGATCGTGAGCCGCGACCCAACCAGTGCCAAGCGCGACCGCCGCGGCCGTGTCGCGTTTGGCTGGTTCGGCGAGAACATTCTCCCCGGGAAAATCCGCGAGCAGTTTACGAACTGCCGCCTCTTGCTCTGTATTTGTCAGAATTAGAATGCGTTCGCGGGGAACTAATCCGGCCAGGCGCGCCACGGTTTCCTCAAGGAGAGTTTCTTTGGAAACCAGGCGAAGCAACTGCTTTGGTCGGGCCCGGCGACTCAGCGGCCAAAACCGTTCACCGCTGCCACCGGCGAGAATAAGCGCATAGATCGGTTTGGCCATTGCATGCAAAAATCAGGGCTGGCCCGGTCTTCCGGGCCGCGAAGATTTTCCCGTTTCTTTTTCCAAAACGAGACGTATATGGTAGGCGATGTCTCTCCCGATATCCATTTCAAAAACGTCCGAACAGCTTCCGCTCGACCCATTGCTTGTGGTAACACGCACTGCCATAGGTCTTGGCTTGGGCATACTAATGGCGGACAAAATCAAACCTTCGATTCGTCAGGCAGCGGCGATCGCGCTTGTCTCAATTGGGGCGTTAGCTGCGGCGCCCTGGCTTGTCAGAATCGCATTGGGACAAATCAATCGACCGGAATCAGAGTGGGGGAGTCGTGCCCGTTTACGCTCGATTCGGGGAGATTCTGGTTATCGCTCCGATACGGACATTTACTAGTGTCATTGTAGAGGCGCTCGCTGCCGCGAACGCCTGTTTATTAATATAGCGGCTGACGCAGCCGCCGCTACGATGCTTGATTCAATCTGTTGCGCAGATTAAGCGTGCTTCGGTCTATGTCTCGTCCATCGGCATCTTCCAGCAGCGAAGTCTTGCGCGCCCATTGTGCGGCAATTGCCAAAGAAGAGGCCGTTCTGCGCGAAGGCGGTGGCAAAGCTGGCCACGAACGTCAACGCAAGATGAACCGGCTGCCAGTGCGCGAACGCATCAGTCACTTGCTGGACAAAGATTCGCCGTTTTTTGAAGTCGGTCTATGGGCTGCTTACAAAATGTACGAGCAATGGGGAAAGATTCCCGCCGCGGGCGCGGTTGCTGGAATCGGAAATATTGCCGGTGTTCCCTGCATGATTATCGGCAACGACGCGACGGTAAAAGCCGGCGCGTTCTTTCCGCAAACGGCCAAAAAACTGATTCGCGCTCAGCGCATCGCTTTTGAATGCTCGTTGCCGATCGTATATCTCGTCGATTCTGCCGGTGTGTTCTTGCCGATGCAGGATGAAATTTTTCCCGACGAAGATGATTTCGGTCGCATCTTCCGTAATAACTCCGTGATTTCCGCTGCAGGCATTCCTCAATTTGCCGCAATCATGGGCAACTGCGTCGCAGGGGGTGCTTATCTTCCGGTTTTGTGTGACAAAATCCTGATGACGAAAGGGAGCGGTTTATATCTCGCGGGTCCCTCACTCGTCAAGGCGGCAATCGGCCAGATGGTCGATGCAGAAGAGCTTGGCGGCGCGCAGATGCATGCCGAAGTAAGCGGGACAGTGGATTTTTATGAAAAAGACGACCTGTCATGTCTCCAGCGGCTCCGCTCGCTCATAGCGTTGCTTCCGGAGGCAAACGACTCCAAAGCATTCGAGGTTTCGAAAGAAACAGCGAAGCCAGCGAAAAATCCGGATGCGGTTTACGATTTGATCAGTTTTGATGGACAGAAGCAGTACGATGTGCGCCAACTGCTCGCTTCGGTCGTTGATGCGAACTCGCTCGATGAATATAAAGCCGGCTATGGCAAGACAATCGTGACGGCTTATGCGCGGATCGATCGACGCCCCGTGGGCATCGTCGCAAATCAACGCTTGCAGGTCCGGACGAAAAAGGAGGGCATCCAGATGGGTGGTGTCATTTATTCCGACAGCGCCGATAAAGCGGCACGATTCGTCATGGACTGCAATCAAACAAGCTTGCCAATCATATTTTTCCAAGACGTCACCGGTTTCATGGTCGGGCGCGATGCTGAAGAGAGCGGGATCATTCGCAGCGGAGCGAAGCTGGTGAATGCGGTCAGCAATTCTGTCGTCCCGAAGATCACAGTCGTTGTTGGTGGATCATTCGGTGCTGGCAACTATGCAATGTGCGGCAAAGCGTATGACCCGCGCTTCATTATTGCTTGGCCGACTGCTCGCTACGCGGTGATGGGTGCTGCTCAAGCGTCCGATACCGTGTTTGCAGTTCTTGCTCGCGCGAGAGAGCGCGACAAAAAATCTTCGCCGGAAGAACTGGAGGAACTACGGAACACCGTCAAAAAGAATTACGAAGAACAAACTGACATTCGCTACGGCGCCGCGCGCGGCTGGGTCGATGCGATCATTCAACCGCACGAGACACGGGATGTTCTGATCCGTCTGCTACAATACGTGTCGCGTCCCATGCCCAAAGCGCACTTCCATACCGGCGTCGTCCAAGTATAGATAATCTTCTCCGCATGCCCGTCGTTCTCATCGAAAGGCAAACACCGCAAATCACGCTTGTGACCCTTAATCGTCCCGAGCGGCGCAACGCGCTTACGATTGAATTACTGACGGAACTTGTTGCCGCGATCAAAGTCGCTTCCGACGAAGCGCACGAACGCATCCTGATTTTGCGCGGCGCGGGTGCCGCGTTTTGCACGGGTTTGGATCTAAAAGCCGCAACTTCACAGAACGCGCACGCGACTGCGGAAATGGTTGCGAAGGCCTTGCTGGCGCTCAGTCAAACACGTTTGGTGACGATTGCGGCTGTCCATGGCGCCGCTGTTGCCGGTGGCGCGGGCATTATGTCGGCATGCGATTTCGTCGTTGCCGCAGAAGGGACCAAGATCGGCTACCCTGAAGTGCGCCGTGGCTTGGTCGCCGGCCTGGTCATGACTTTTCTTCGTCGGCAAGTAGGCGAGCGAAACATGAGCGAATTATTGCTGGGGTCCGAATTGATTTCTGCCGAACGCGCGAAGGAGATCGGCCTCGTAAATCGCGTCGTCTCTCAAGAGAATTTGATGAGCGAAGTACAAAAGTTTGCTGATTCGGTTTTGCAAGGTGCCCCAGGCGCGCTGGCGCAAACGAAACGATTGATCGAAGAACTCTGGTGGCGTTCGGTGAAGGAAGATGTCGATCTTGCGTTGAAGTCCCACATGCAAGCCCGCGAATCTCATGAAGCGCGCGAAGGCATTGCCGCCTTCAATGAAAAGCGACCGCCGAATTGGGTTAAGCAAGGAGGCGCGTCTTCTCCGTAACGAGGAAACACGAATTTGGGATACCAGCCGTGCGTGTTACAAAGCAGAAATCGCGGAATCGATGGCAGACCGTGTGAGCTATTATATCGGATTTACTGCTTGCAGAATTTTGCGAAGAGCGCTTGACCAAGTTTTTCTATTTGCGCCGGGTTACGTTGAGTTTTGATTTTACCTAACGGAACATCGCTGGACCCGGGGAAAACGATGTGGGTTACCCCGCGTCCCATCTCGTGCAGATCCCTGTCGTTAAAACCACCGTTGCGTGGATCGGAATCGATGCCGAGAAGGTCCGCCATTTTGATCGAGCCTTCGCCCACTGCGTTTGGCGGTCCTTTGTCGCCATAAACGAATACGGCGGACGCGTTCTTCCAAAAAGCGATGCCGATATCGCCCAAGCGCAGACCGATTCCACCAAAGTCTGGCACCCCCGCTAACTTTTGTAATCCCTCCGCAGCCGCCTCGGCCCGATCCAACGGAATTACTCCGAATGATTCCGTGCGCGCATCAAGACTGCTTCCATCGGCGTGACGCAAACTGGTCTTGTTTTGATGATCCGGATCGCTCGCGTCCGAACTGCCGTCGCTATCAATTGCGAATTTTGTCTCGTAAATGACTGCGGAAACGACGTCGGACAGTGGCATGCCGTTCAAGTTTTGGAACACACAAAAACTGTCCGGCATGATGCCTTTGTAAACATTGTATTGCGGCATCGCCGCCGCTTTTTCCCAGGGCACACCAGCGGCGGCGCTGAGCTTTTGCGCTGCATAATCGGGTAGGCGTTTCGGAAGCGACCTCGGAACCACATGCAGATCGTGAAGCTCCTCTTCGCTGTCCGAGTGCGGATCTGTCACGTCCGTGGGAAAATCCGGCAATGGCACGTTACCCTTGCTAATCCGCTGACTGAGAAAGTGCGCGAGCAATTCGCCCATCCACTTGAGCCGCGGTTTCATCCAGCGCGCTTGCCGAAGCGAACCGAGATCGCCAAACTCGATCAGAAACTCGGCATCCGTGGTGACGGTAAACTTGAAGCCATAATAGCCAGCCTCATCGGGGGTGAAATTATCGCGCATGAAGGGGAAGGGAAAAAATTTGCTATAAAGTTTCTTCCAAGCTGTAGCGGCAGGTTCATCACTAGACCCTTTGAAACCAACTGAGGCGCCCGTCTCACCGCCGTCTGGATCGTCGAAGTGCAGAAATACCGCGATTCGGACACGAAATCGCTCGTTCTGCCGCTCCGGCCGTTTCAAACTCGCGTCTTCGCGAATCGTACTAACTCCAGCCTGACGAAGAATTCTTGTTGCTTCGTCTGCCACGATAGGCGTCCAATCAATTTCGTTCCCGAGCGGTCCTTCACCTCCAGTTTTGTTATCGGGCGTATTCTCGTGGCCGGCCTGAATGAAAACATCGGCATCAAGACCGGCGGGCGGTCTTGGATTTTTCGGCAATGTCGCAGTTGCCTTCCTCCGTCGGTTCTTTTGTTTGGCCATTTGGAAATCAATTATAGGAATCTCGCTTTGACAGCACTACCAGACCTTCGCGGTGTTATTTCCTTACGTTTACCGAAGGTTTGGCGAGGTTTGATACGATTCGATCCTGTAGCTGCCATCGAAGTGGACAGTCTTTCCGCTGTCAGCATCTTTGAAAGTGATGCCTACCGGCGGCGCAAAATGTTGTCGGATAGTATCGGCCTGCGCGTTCCATGACTTGATTGGTTGATTAGTTTTGAGATCAAGCTGAATAATCTTTTTGAGTTCCGTTCCCGGGATGGTGTGATTCGGCTGCGTTTGCGCGCATCCGCTAATCAGCAACGCGACGATCGAAAAAATGAGGACCAATTTTCGGTGCATAAAAAATTTCAAAACAAAATTCACCCGCTCTCAACGGCCGAACACGCCACCATTTGCTGCCGCCAAAAGAGCGTACGCACATCATCGAAGCGAAACAGAAAGATACCGCCGTCACCCCAAGTCTTCCCCCAGCTGTTCGCACAAAGAAAAGCGCGGTCGCTTGCGCTCACTCCATAACAGAGATAGCAATGCCCGCCAACGCGAGCACCCGATAGAGCTACAAACCCGTTATTGTCCACGCGATTCATCCCTTCGAACCAATCTGAACCCAGTACAACCGGTCCTCGCGTGAGGACATATTTCCAGAGCACACGCGCATCTTCCGCCCAGACATAGTCGCCTGTGATCCAACCGTCTTGCAGCATTGCCTTGGCGCCAGCGCGAACAGTCGTTCCAAAGTAGACCGGTTCTTCACCGGCGATGTCGTCGAGCTGCTGCGCTTCGTGATAGATCCGATACGGATCGGGTCCGGGAGAAGTAAGTTGCGGTGCACTTGTGACGAACAGCGTCCAACCATGACCGACGCACGACTGCGTCTTCTGCTGATTCAGAATTGGACCAAGCGCATGGACCTGAGTTTGGGTCATTGGATCGCCGTCGATTTCGCCGACATGCGGCGACATGGGATGCTCGAAATCGCCTGCGTCATACGTATAAACATGACCAAGGCCATGCTCATCCCCTGACCCATCGGTGATGACGGCAGCGTTATTCGGTGAAACGATGCCAGTGGGAACCGGTGCTGCAGAAGTTGGAGCAACTGCGGTGCTGGCGGACGCGGATTTCTTCGCGCCTTTTCTTGGCGCTGATTTACGAATTCCCGGCTTTTTTGCCTTTGGCATCTTTCGATTTCTTTTCCGGCATTGAGGGGTTACGCCTTACTTGTGGAAGTACGCCGTCGTAAGTTCTTGCCGTGTGGCATTTTTACTCGATCTACGGAGTCAAGGTCAATATTTTTGATCAATACGTCCCGGAATTGAATTCATTTTGGTGTCTTCGCAGAAGACCATGTAACATGGCACGGCAATCCCGCCGATGTGGCGAAATGGCAGACGCAACGGACTTAAAATCCGTTGGGCTTTAAAAGGCCCGTGCCGGTTCGAGTCCGGCCATCGGCACAAAATC
>QHON01000068.1 GCA_003218815.1 Verrucomicrobiota bacterium | reverse complement strand
CGGCAAAATACTACACGCCGAGCAAGCAGGTCATTCAGGGAAATGGGGTGACGCCGAATATTCGGGTTCCCATGACGGCAGAGCAGGAGCGCGCACTCTTCACGTTTCGCAATGCCGACAACGTGAAACCGGACGAAGAGAAAAACATCATTAAGGCGAAAGATCCACAGACGTTGCGAGCGATCGACGCGCTGAAGGGCGTCATGATTTACGCGCAGCAAAACGCGCCGAGGGGCGAAGCAGTAAAGAAATGATTTGGAGGACGGCCTTCGCGCCGTCTGGGAAAAATGGGACGCGACAGCACGCGTCTCTCGATTCAGGTGAAAACAATGCTCGCGCTCGAAACCTCGTGCGATGAGACAGCCGTCGCGATCTTGCGCGGACGTGAACTGCTGGCGAGCGAAATCGCCTCGCAAATCGCCGAGCATGAAAAACATGGGGGAATTGTGCCCGAGATTGCTTCGCGCAATCATCTAGTCCATGCGCCCCGTTTGCTCGAGGGCGCCACACGCAAGGCCAAGATCGAAATGAAAAATGTGGACGCGTGCGCAGCCACAAGCGGACCCGGCCTCGCAAGCTCGTTGATGATCGGCGCCTCGATTGCCAAAGGTCTCGCGACTGGTCTCAGGAAACCTTACCTTGCGATCAATCACCTCGAAGGGCATTTGCTTTCGCCATTTTTCGGAGACCGCGACGTGAACCCGAACGTTTCACTTATTGTGAGCGGTGGACACACGATGTTGCTTCGAGTGGATGGCCTGGCCGACTACCAATTGATCGGGCGCACGGTCGATGATGCTGCCGGCGAAGCATTCGATAAAGTGGCCAAAATGCTCGGGTTCGGATATCCCGGTGGCCCGGAAATCGAAAAACGTGCGCATAACGGCGACCCGAACCGGTTCAATCTCCCACGTAGCATGCTCGATTCGGAAAATTTTAGTTTCAGCGGATTAAAAACGGCGGTCCGGTATTTGTTGCCCAAGTTAGAAGGCGATTACGTTGATGATCTTTGTGCGTCATTCCAGCAAGCGATTGTGGATGTCCTGGTGCGTAAAACGATCGCGGCAGCGCAGAAGTCCGATGTCGATCTTGTGACGGTGAGCGGCGGCGTGAGTTGTAACGGTGAACTGCGGCGGCAATTGAGCAACGCGTGCGCGCGCCATGGATGTGAATTCAAATGCGCTGAAACTTGGTTGTGCACGGATAACGCGGCGATGATTGCATTTGCCGCGTTGTTGCGATTGCAAGCCGGATTCGAATCCAAAGTGACAGAAGAAATCGATCCGAACCTCGCGCTGGCGTAAGATCGCCGCGCTACGGCGACCACAGACAGCGTGGCGCATTATCTATGCCGATCAATACTCGCGTTCGAGGAGATAATTCGCCAGAGCATGCAGCGGTTCGGCATCGTCGCTGCGAAACGATGACAATGCATCGTGCGCTTTGCGCGTTAGCCGTCTGGCTTCGACACGTGATTTTTCCAGACCAATCACGGCAGGATAAGTCGCTTTCTTTGCCGCGATATCTTTGCCGGCGCTTTTTCCCAACATCTCCGACGTTTGTGTCACGTCTAGAATGTCGTCGATGATCTGAAAGGCGAGTCCAAGTCCGCGTCCAAAATTTGTGATCGCACTCAGTTTTTTTGAATCCGCGTTTGCGCTCATCGCGCCAAGCCGGACCGATGCGGTGAGGATTGCAGCTGTTTTATTTTCGTGGATGTAGCGCAACTGTTCGCGACTGGCTTTCCTGCCTTCCGCTTCGAGGTCGGCCACTTGACCGGCGATCAATTTTTGACTTCCTGCCGCAATTGCGATCTCGCGCAATAATGTCGCCATATCGTAGCGCGGAGCTGGTCTCGCCTTCGAAACGATCTCAAACGCAACGGTCAATAGTGCGTCGCCCGCGAGTACTGCGACACCGTCGCCAAAAACTTTGTGGCAGGTGGGACGTCCTCGCCGAAAGTCGTCGTCGTCCATGCTCGGGAGATCATCGTGCACGAGCGAGTACGTGTGGATGCATTCGAGCGCGCAGGCGAGGGGAAGCGCATTTCTGATGCTGCCGCGGCAAGCTTCGGCGGCCGCGAGACAAAGAATCGGTCGCAATCGCTTCCCCCCGGCGAAAAGGCTGTAGCGCATCGCCTTGTGAAGCGTTGCTGGTTTGCTGTTTGCCTTCGGCAAGTAGCGGTCGAGCGTGCGGTCGATCTCCAGTTGCCGGGACCTAAGGTAGGCTTTCAGATTCATTCTATGTCAGCAAATCGTATCGATGCCACATGCTAGAAGCGGAGTGAAGCTGAAAAGGTCGCTAGATATTCTCTACGGATTCAACCACGACTGCCGGTTTGACTCTCATTGCGAGGAAGGCACCGAAAAGAAGAACGGCAGCGCTCCAAATCTGCGCGTGAGTGAGACGCTCGCCAAAAATCCAGGCGGAAAGTGCCAGTGCGCCGGCGGGACAAAGGAGTTGGAGCGTTTGCGCGAGCGCAACACCGATCTTGTGGATGGCCACATAGTACAAAACATGTGCGAGCGTGATGCAGCTAATGGCTGAGATGACGAGAATGAGATTAACGTGCCATCCCGCGTGAAGCGGAGTGTCAATTTTGCCAAACACACAGGTGAGCGGGAATAACAGGGCTGAGGTGATAAGACTGATCAGACCGAAACTGCGAATCGAGCCCAGTTGTGCGGAGGGACGTTTTACCAGGATCCCATAGAGCGCCCAACAGAACGTGGCCGTAAATGCGATGAACAATCCGGGAAGCGCAATGTGTGCTGACTGCCATCCGGGTTGAAACCAGACGACACCAAAAGCGCCGATTAACCCAAGAAGTGTGCCCAGTTGAAACTGCCATTGGCGGATTACGTGGCGTTCCTCAGGAAAAAATGCGAGCGCGAGCAACGCGGTAAAGATTACGGAGGCGCGGGTGAAAATCGCGTAAACGCCCGGACCCATATAGAACAAGGCCATTACCTGTGTGATTTGGTGGACCACATTAGGCAGGCACGGAAAGAAACATATCATCAGAGCGCGCCAATTGAGCCGTTGCTCGCCATTCCGGATTCGATAAATCACCAGCGGTGCGATTGCGAGACAGGCGACGCAATATCGATAAAAATTTTGTGCCCAGGGATCGTAATAACGATTCAGATAATACTGGAAGAGCGACGGCGTGGACCAGATGAGGATGGTGGCAAAGACCGCGGCGTATCCTTCCGAGAGATTGGCGCCGCCACGTTGGCCGACAAACTCTTGGGTGGAATCGAGTCGCTTCATCGCTTTGCTTCTTTTGCGCGTTAATTTGCTCGCTTCGAAACGAGAAATCCTTCAAAAAAGTAAGTCCGAAGGAGAACAATGATTATGCTTGCTCGTCGAATCACAACATTTCTAGCCGCCGCCGGGTTGTTCAGCATCGCAAGTATTGCACTAGCCAAAGAGAAAGCCGGCACCCCAGCCAAAGAGAAAGCCGGTTCCGGTATAAGCGAGTACACAAAGGGTAACCAACTTTTTGAAAGCAAGCAGTACGAACAGGCGGTCGCGGAGTTTACAAAAGCAATCGAAGCAAATGGCAAACAGCCGGCGTTTTATGAGAATCGCGGCTTTGCGTATATCGCGTTGGAAAAAGGGCCAGAAGCAGCCGCCGATTTTTCCAAGGCCATTGAGCTGGCGCCGAAAGATGAACGCGCTTACGTCGGGCGGGCTCAGGTTTCGCTCCTGCAAAAGAATTATGACCAAGCGCTGGCCGACGTTGGCAAGGCGATGGAGCTCAAGCCCGATGACACCGTTGCTTACAAGTTCCGCGGCTATGCTGAGATTGGACTCAACCAGTGGGACAAGGCGGTCGCGGATTTTACAGCGGTAATCCAGAAAGAACCGAATGATCCGCAAAATTATGACCGGCGCGCTTGGGCGAACCGAAATTTAAAGAACTATGACTTAGCCATCGCCGACTACACGGCATTGATCGAGAAGAACCCGGCCGATGCTGAGCATTTGGTGAAGCGGGGCGCGACATATACTTCCATGACGCAGTATGAGAAGGCGATCGCTGATTACCAGGCTGCGCTCAAGCTAAACCCGCAAGACAACGATACTTTCCAGCGCTTGCAATACGTACAGGGGATGCTGGCGACGAAAAATGCGCCGCCTCCGACGGCCACGCCTTCACCGACACCCGAAAAACCGGGTTTGATCACTCCGCTCAATATCGGAATCGCGATCGCGGTGTTGATTATCATTGCCGTGATCGTGCGGTTGGTTACGCGAGGAAAGGAAGAGCCTACGAGCAGCCGAATCCGATAGAGTGGGGACGCCCCCGCGATGGCGCCCGGACCTCGCGATGTGATGTCTCTACCGTAACAAATTTCTTTGACACACCAACGCGCGCGGTTAGCTTTCGGACGCTTTTGCTGGAACGAAGCGGTCCCATGGTCGTTCAAATTGCAAATTTGACGCGGCTTTGGGACTTTTATCTCTCTGGCGGAAAGTGAAACCGGTTCGTCGCTCGGCTCCGCTACGGAGAGAGCGGCGAGCATCAAGATGACGAAGAGCGGCCCATGTAGCTCAGTTGGTAGAGCACGTCCTTGGTAAGGACGAGGTCACCGGTTCAATCCCGGTCATGGGCTCCAGAATGAGCTCGGGACCGGGAGTGAAAATGAAGGAAAAGAGACAGTTTAGTTAACTAGGAGAATTGAAATGGCTAAGGAAGCATTTAAACGCGACAAGCCGCACGTCAATGTCGGCACGATCGGGCACGTGGACCATGGCAAAACCACCCTTACGGCGGCAATGACGATGGTGCTGGCAAAGAAGGGCATGGCCGAAATCCGTGCATACGAATCAATCGATAACGCTCCCGAGGAAAAAGAGCGCGGGATTACGATCAACACTGCGCACGTGGAGTACTCGAGCGACAAACGCCACTATGCTCACGTCGATTGCCCCGGTCACGCGGACTACGTCAAGAACATGATTACCGGCGCGGCGCAGATGGACGGAGCCATCCTGGTCGTTTCCGCCGCGGATGGACCGATGCCGCAAACCCGCGAGCACATCCTGCTCGCGCGACAAGTAGGTGTGCCTTCGATTGTCGTGTTCTTGAACAAGGTCGACATGGTAGATGACCCGGAGCTTCTCGACCTCGTCGAGATGGAGGTGCGCGATCTTCTGACCCAGTATGAATTTCCGGGAGATAAAATCCCGATTGTTAAAGGCAGCGCCCTCAAGGCGCTCAATGGCGATGCCGAAGCGCAAAAGCAGGTGCTCGCGCTTGTGGATGCCATTGACGATTATATCCCGGTTCCAGAGCGACCAGTCGATCAACCGTTTCTGATGCCGATCGAAGACGTGTTCAACATTGAAGGACGCGGCACAGTCGCGACAGGTCGCGTCGAGCGTGGCGTCCTCAAAAAAATGGGGGAAGTCGAGCTCGTCGGAATTCGTCCCACAGCCAAAACGACTGCCACCGACATCGAGATGTTCCG
>QHON01000067.1 GCA_003218815.1 Verrucomicrobiota bacterium | reverse complement strand
AAGCGGTTACCCATCCGGCAGTAAAGCAAAAGATCCGTGGACCGATAAGATATTCATCGTTCCATAAGCATTCGCCCATTAAAGCCGCAATCGCAGCAATAATCTCTGATGCGCTGCCATTCGGTCGTCTGTGGTACGGCGAGGCAAACACAGTCAGCAACGCAATCGGCTACGCGAAGAGTTTCGCAGCCGTTCTGTTGCCCTTAAAAAGGCACACAAACATACATCCGGTCCCATTCACTTGCTGCGATTAAAGAATCGGGAAGAGGGCTGCCTCGAGCGAGGATAGCCTTTTTCATCATAGATAGGTAAGAAACTAACTGCACATCGGAGCGCGAGCGAGGAGGCTCGCGCTCTGTTTTTATTTCTGCTGCGCGTTTCATCAGCCGCACCAGCGTGATGCAGTACAAAGGCGGATTGAAAGCGGGTTGGCCCGGAAGCGACGGAACCCCTCGCGAAGGCGCCTCAAAAACTTTCCGTTGCGGTGCGGTTTGATCTCGAAACCGTGGCGCTTATACGACTCACTGCCAACGAAGAAAGACTAAGGCACGGTACTCTTTTTCAAATTGCGGCCAAGTCCACGGGTAAAAATTACCATCCATCGGTTCCATAATCGTAATTCCGTCATCGCGGATTTCACAAAGCCTTACGCAATGCGAGCCTTGTGGAGTCGTCTCGATGAATATCCACCTTGCCATGTCCCTGGAAGTCATTAAAAACTTTTTGGCATCGTGTGCCGGCATTAATTCTCGTTTGACAGAGACGGCCAAATTTAACGAGCCCTCGCGCCGCGGCCAGCGTACCGATCCTTTGAGAACCGCTCCCACGTCTGCGAACGCCTTCAGGACGCCTGATTTGTCGGGGTTGTCTTTTCCGAGTCCGCTTGGAAGTCCATCCACAATCAGGTCCTGTAACTTGTCGTATCCCTCGTCGAGAAGGGCAGACGCAACGCAGGCAACGAAACAGTGATTATTAGTCTTTTGACGTACGCCGGTAAAAAACGTCGGTGCAGTTCCGAGTATGATCGTTTTCATGGTTTATTGAAGCCAGTGCATCGTCAGCACTAACGATGAATCTCCTTCCGTTGTGGCGGTGCGCGTCTGCTATTTTGGTTTCTTTCTCCGGCCTGACGACGGCTGCGGCGGATCGAAAGCTGTGATGCTGTGATTCGGTTTACGATGAAGCTGGCAACGTGGTCGAGACGCACGAGCACGCGGGCGATTTCCGCGAGTTCTAAAAAGTTCGGGCGGCCATCCTTAGAAGGAAAATAAGAAAGAATAACCGCCCTTAACTTAACCTCCGCTGCGAAGATTATGCGGAACGCGCCGATGACTGACAAGAAAAATCGGCCATATGCGACTTAAAGTCCGATAGCGAATGAATCGCGCGTGGCCAAGCATATTGCAGACATGAGAACGCGCGTTACGAAATCCGCCGGCGCCCGGGCCGCCCCGCGGCTTTGATCTGATCAGCTATGGCAACCGCGAGACCGTCCGCATCCGATCATTAAGGAATCCTCAGCAGGGGATTCCATCCCTCGAAAGACAAGAAGCCCAAGTGAGTGCACCGAAGACGAAAAAGAATGCGCCCGCCGGGGAATCGGGAGATCAAAGGCCCAAGCGCAGAAAAGATAAATTGATTCGCCTAGATGACCTGATTCCGAAACAGGACGTCAAGGGCGGGTATCAATTGCTGTTCGGTGCCACTGACACAACACAAACAACAAATCCAACAAAGGAAAACTGAGTTTCGCAGCCGCTCACATGACGCGGTGATTTACGTTTTCGATGACGCTGGCGATGTGATCGAGACGCACGAGTACAAGGGCGATTTCAAAGAGGCGTCGTAACCATTTCGTTGCCGTGTCGTTTAAAAATCTCTTAACGCGCTTCAATCAAAGCCTCTACCGAAATGCCGGGCGTGGCCAGCACCTGGCGCGCACTCACCCCATCAGACATTCGACAGCTCGCTTCGGGAATGGATTGCGCCGAGTGCGATGTCAGCGGCTCGCGGCGGCGATGTCTCAGCGGCCGTTGGTCGGCGAAACTTCACCATGGCTTGGCAACGTCCAGCGACGGCACCAAAAGGTGCGGCATATGGTTGCCAACCTTCATTCAGCGCAGCATTCACTTTTTCGGCGAGCGAACCGAGGTTTGGGCTTTCAATAATTTTGTACTCTTCGACTTCCATCTGCCTATCATGGAAAAACGCGGGGTCGGAGTCGAGCAGGATTTACTGCCTCCGAGAGGCCGTCTGCAACTTCACACCCGAATCGCAGCGGATTCCGCCGCGTTTCGTGCTTTCGGCGGCACGCGCGGTTCAACCTAGCGGACAATGACGAGTCGCATCACTGCGTTTGTCGCAAATGTTTAGGCCGATTAATCCAGTAACCTGTCTGCCAATACGTCTGCCTTCTCAATCTTAGGCGGCTCCGCTAGTAGCTCGGGCGCTTTCTCCATCAGCGCCTCGGCAACTTTTCCCGACAGGTGCGCGTCGCGTCCGGCGTCATCCGGAAATGCATCGAAGATGGCGAAGATGGTTGAACCAAGTCGAATGGCGAACCAGGCGGTTGTTGCGGGCTCTTGTTGCACCAAACCCTGCGCGTCGCGCAGGAATTTGGCGACTTCGTTTTCTTTGCCCGGTTTTGCCTCCAGTCGAACAAATAATGCTTTCGTGGTCATGTCGTGATCTCCTCGTCCAGCTATGGAGATCGTATCTTTGTTTCAGTTTCAGTCGAACTGAATTAGTCCTCAGCTCCGAGCGATTCGTCCCAAGGGACGCGCGCTCTGAAGGTCGTTCCAAACTAACGACAGAATCGCCGCTTCAAGCTCCAAAAAGCACTCAACTTTTCATCCGCACGCACAATGAAGCGTTTTCCGTCGTCGCGATGCGCATCGGCAATCCAGATTGTTCGCCGGCGAGAATCCACGGCTGAGACGCAGCCCCAACTCCAACCGGCTTTGCTGAGATTGTCAGCGCTCAATCGTGAGCTTTGATCCACCCTTCGATCATCTCGGATTTCTGAATGATAAGTTTAGACAGATGCTCTTGTTGGTGCTGAAGTACCAACAAACAGCAATGCTCAAAGCTGAAGGTCATTCTCTCAAAGAATCGGTTATGAGCCAATACCTCGTTGATCGCGGTTTTGCCGCACTCAGTCTAATAACAACGCTGCTTCTTTACGCTTGTTCCTCTCCAAAACTGGCGGTTGAAGGCAATCCGATGCCCGAAAAACAAGTAGCGACTTATATGACGTCCGTTACACCTTCGAGTGCTTACGACACGCCGCCGAAGTTCTTGAAAGGCTATGCCCCTTTTTTTCCTGCGAGGGAATCCAAAAGGCGTCACTGGGGTTATGCCGTTGTTGAGTTCGGCGTCACAGCCGATGGCGCGACCAGCGATATTCGCCCCATAACGGCCACAGCTTACCCATTTGCAAAGGAAGCAATGTATGCCGTGCAAACTTGGCGGTTCGACCCGGCGCGCAAACATGGCCAGCCGGTTGTAGTTCGGATACGAATCCCGTTCACCTTCCGAAGTTGATTACGAGATCAACCAATAGAAAGATTAACAATCGAAATCGCAGTTAGCGCATGCTAAGTGCCCCGTACGCCCGTTCATAGGCGCGAATCGCACGACGAGTTTGCGGCCCCATGATTCCATCAATGGCGCCATAGTAGTAACCCGCTGTAGCCAACCGGCGCTGCAACTGCGCAATGGAAGATCGATCGGCGTGGCCGTAACTGTAAGCGGGGTCGCTGTAGTAGTCATTACCGTACCCATACGAACGATTATACCCATAAGAATAATAGCCGTAGTTAAACAGGTAAGGAATACCCCAGCCCCAAGAGGGGTACCAATCCCAGTAATACGGATAACCAAACCCGTACCCATACGAAGGATAATACCCATAAGAATAATAGCCGTAGTTAAACAGGTAAGGAATACCCCAGCCCCAAGAGGGGTACCAATCCCAGTAGTACGGATAACCAAATCCGCCGCTGAAGATGAATCGGTCACCTCCGCTCCAGTTGTAGCCGCCCCAGTTACCGCCGCCCCAGTTGCCGCCTCTCCAATTGCGGCCGCCCCAGTTACCGCCACTCCATTTGCCGCTGTTCCATTTGCCGCCGCGGCTGAATGTCGACCCGTTTTGGCTGAACTTGTGTCCGCCTCGCGCCGACATCGAGCTAAAATGTCCGCCGTGATATCCGCCATGTCCCCCGTGATATCCGCTGTATCCGCCATGTCCTCCATGGTATCCGCTGTGTCCTCCATGGTATCCGCCGTGCCCGCCCTGTCCGCCGCCGTGTCCGCCCTGTCCGGCCCGAACCGTGCTAATGGAAACGGCGACCGCAAAAATGATCGAAAAGAACGTTTTCATGGTACTAAAGTATCGTCGCCGCCAGCTCGTGTGCGTTTATCGATTTTCACCGCTATGCAACTCAAGAACAGTATGAGTTTTGCGTTCATAGACTATTTGGGTGTCTACATATTATACATCTCATAACGGGAAGAGTCTCGGGTATTTTTCTGCCTGTCACTGAAAATCTCGCCGTGACTTTGAATCGCCTTTCATTCTCGACATCCATGCCTGACGCAGCCCCAACTCCAACCGGCTCTGCTGAGATTGCTAGCGATTTTTTCCCAATATCTCACGCGGGGAGTCGTCTCGCGATGTGGCGAAAGTAAGCAGGTATAACCTCCCGATGAAATCATCGGCAGGTTCCAAGATGCATTCGGCGCTTCCGAACGGGCCCGCCGAGGATGGCGGGAGTTAAACCAGCTTGCGCGGAATCGCGCACACTTCGCATGCAATCGCCGGTTTCATCAGCGTCGTTCATACCCCTGCCCTATCAGTTCATTCAGTGTTGCGCGTCACGACGATGGTTGTGGCGTCAAATCTTCCCGTCGAGGGAAAGCCCATCATGAGTCTGATTGCACCAAACTGCCGCGCCACGGGACGCAATGCTGAAATGATAGTGTAATCCGCCTGACCGGAGGCTCCAGCACCAGACAACACGGTGTGCGCGGTGGCTGCTGAGGCATTGATGTTCAGCGTCACTTGAACGATAAAGACCTGATCCCGTGGGAACGTCCCGAAGAGGGTCCCCGGGTCGTCGTCGATACGGACGCGGTTGTCCGGCATGAAATCGAGATGCAGAAATACCGTAGGCAGGTCGGGACTGACCACCTCCTGGCTCTCAAAACGGATTGTCGCCGGACCGCTCCCGGAAGGAATGAAGAGGATCGTTGAAAAAGTATAAGTGCCATCGCCCCGGACCTGGGCAAGAATACCCTGTAGCGATGCCACAAACTGCGGTTCGCCGGGCTGGCTGATCTGGACCCACTTGCCTGAGGCTGTGACAGGCGGGGCCACGACTACCACGCTGCCTGCGGGGCCGTCCACATTTGCTGTTCCGACCGCTTGGGCATGTGATGGCGGTTGACCAACGGGGGTCTGGTCAAAGTTCGACTTGAACAGTGTCTCTCGGGCACAGCTGGTGAAGAGAATCAGCACCGCTAGCAAGCCGCAGGAAAGCATGCGGACAGAAAGAGCCAGCGAGTTTGCGCCGTTGGCCTGAGCACGGCATGTCAGGGTCGTGATCGCGAGCACTCCACCCCAGGCACCCGCGGCGTTTGAGGTTACAGTATCTAGTTTCATCCTCCGAGCGGCAGGTCTGAAAGAGAGGAGGAAACCGCCGGGAGAAGCATCCTTCGCCCGATTTCAGATCTATTTGACGACGCCGAGTTTGAAAAATCCTCCCCAATTTGTCAACGGCATTTTCGCGCGGTCTCTGGAATTACAGCGCTGTTCTTCTGCGGGCGGCGGCTCGTCCCTTTGGTAGCCTTTGTTATGCCAGT
>QHON01000066.1 GCA_003218815.1 Verrucomicrobiota bacterium | reverse complement strand
CCATTACTCCGGCAATTCCAACCGCGCGTTCTTGATCGGCGACGACGAGATTGTCCGTCTTGAGTGAGTAAGTCTTTCCATCGAGCGCGAGAAAATTCTCGCCATCGTGCGCGAGTCGGACATTGATCCCGCCTTTTAATTTATCAGCATCGAACGCATGTGTCGGTTGGCCGAGTTCGAGCATCACGAAGTTGGAGATGTCGACGATGTTGTTGATCGAGCGGATCCCAACGCTCTCAACTTTCGTGCGTAACCAAGGTGGACTTGGCCCGATTTTCACATTGTCGATCTTGCGCGCGGAAAAAAACGGACATTCGCGCGCGCCGCTGATGGTTATGCCGGACCTTTTGATGTCGATCTTCGCGTCGCGCGGTACCGACTTGAGTGTCTTTCCAGTCAGCGCCGCAATTTCGCGCACGAGACCGAAATGGCTGAGCAGATCGCCGCGGTTTGGCGTGATCTCGACGTCAAGAATTGTGTCGCTTGGAAACAGATCGCCAATCGGTGCGCCGATTTTTGACTCCGGAGACAATATCAACAATCCGGACGCATCCTCACCTAATCCGAGTTCAATCGCACTGCAAAGCATTCCCTCCGATTCGACCCCGCGCAGTTTGCTTTTTCCAATCTCCGTTCCGTTCGGCAATATCGCGCCCGCAAGGGCGAGCGGAACTTTGTCGCCGACTTTGTAATTGGTCGCGCCGCAAACGATCTGGCGTTTGGTTCCGCTGCCATCATCAACTTCGCAAACGGTAAGGCGATCGGCATTCGGATGGCGCGATGATGCGGTGATCTGGGCGACAATCACCTTATCGATCTTTGCGCCATGCGTTTCGATATTTTCGGTCTCGACGCCGGCACCGGTGAGCAATTCCTCGATCTCCTCGGCGTTCTTCGGAAGATCGACAAATTCCCGCAGCCAATTAACGGAAAACTTCATTACGCGAATTGCCGCAAAAAACGCAAATCATTTTGTGCGAACAAACGGATGTCGGGAATGTCGAACAAGATCATGGCGAGCCGATCCATGCCGAGACCGAATGCGAAGCCGGTCCATTTTTCGGGATCGTAAGCTTTGTCGCCGCGCGCCTTGTTGACCGCTTCGAAGACGGCCGGATGTACGATGCCGGACCCGGCGACCTCAATCCATTGTTCGCCTTTCTTGAGCGCCTTTGATTTGACGTAAACCTCAAGACTCGGCTCGGTGAACGGAAAATAATGCGGCCGAAATTGGACGGCCGTATCGGCGCCGAACAGTTCGCGCATGAAAAATTCGAGCGTGCCTTTCAAGTCCGCGAGGCTGACATTCTCATCGACGTAAAGACCTTCGATCTGATGAAATTGTGCGCTATGTGTCGCGTCTACCTCATCGCGACGATACGCCGCGCCGGGCGCGATCACCCGAATCGGCGGCGGCGCGGATTGCATCGTGCGAATTTGAACTGTGGATGTGTGGGTCCGGAGCACGCGGCCGTCCGGCAGATAAAAGGTGTCTTGCTCATTGCGTGCCGGATGTTCGGGCGGCGTGTTCAGGGCATCGAAGCAATGCCATTCGTCTTCGATGTCCGGTCCGTCCGCGAGCGCGAAGCCCATTCGGCGAAAAATTTCGATGGAACGCTCGAGCATTTGAGTGAGTGGGTGCAATGACCCACGCTCAAGCGGCAAGTAACCAGAGTAACCAGTCAGCGAGGTGGAGTACCCGCTGTAACCAGAATATCCAGTCGGTCCAGTGGCTCCGGGCAGCGAGATGTCGATCTTTCCGAGCGACGCCGATTCTTTTTGCGATTGAAACTGTCGCGTGCGCGCTTCGATCGCCGCCGTAACAGCGGTGCGGACTTCGTTGAGCAACTTGCCGACGGTCGGCTTCTCTTCCTTGGCAAGCGTTTTCATTTGCTCCCCCCAGGACGAAACGCTGCCGCTGCGGCCGAGATATCTCACTCGAGCAGCTTCAAGTGCCTGCTCGTCGCGCGCAGATTCGATCTCGCGCAGGGCTTCGTCGCGGAGTTGTTCTAGCGGATGAAACATGGCCGTGAATCGTTAAACCGTTACACCGTTACACCGGGAAATCGATTCACGATTTAACGATCACGAATTACGATTCAGCGAATCACGCTGCCTTTTTCGCCTTCTTTTCGAGCGCGTTCTTTGCTTGATCAACAATCGATTTAAATGCGGCTTCGTCGGTGACGGCCAGGTCGGCGAGAATCTTGCGGTCCAGGCCAATGCCAGCAGCTTTAAGTCCTTCGGCAAAGCGACTGTAGCTGATTCCGTGCGCACGAGCCGCAGCATTCAAGCGCTGGATCCAGAGGTAACGGAATGTGCGTTTGCGCGTTTTGCGATCGCGATAGGCCCAGTATTGGGCTTTCATCGTCGCGTCTTTTGCGTAGCGGAAAAGCTTTGAGCGGCGTCCGCGATAGCCTTTGGCTTTCTTTAAGACTCGTTTTCGCCGCGCCCGACTGGCCGGGGCATTAGTAGCTCTTGGCATTTTATTTCGCTCCGAATTGCTTCGAAGCTCCTCGTTCAGCGAGTTGTTTTCCTAATGGTCAATCTTCGCGACCTCACTCGCTGATGTAGTCCCGCAGGCGCGGGACTAGGTGCGCAGATCGTCGCGACGCATCAGCGTCGGGCGGCCAAGATAGTTATCGACTCAACGATGACAACTGAATTCTGCGAAATGTTAGGAGGGTGAAATCTCAGCAGTTCGATTGCCTTTCCGCCAAAACACCCACGCCACAAAACCCACGACCGCTCCGCCAATATGCGCAAGCGAAGATACAGCGCTGATGCCGGCGACTTGTTCCCAAGCACCGACAGCTTGAAATAGAATCCAGAGCACAAATACAAACCAGGCCCGCAATCGGATCCATCGAAACCACCACCACCCGTAACGCAGCAAAAACCCAAGTTTCACCTCCGGGAAGTTAAGCGCGTAAAAGGTGATTACAGCGGCAATACCGCCGCTGGCGCCGACACATGGGATTTGGGAGGACGGATCAGCCGCAATATGCGCGAGATCGCCGATGAGGGCAGCGAAAGCGATGAGCGCAAGATAACGAAACGGGCTGAGAAAATTCTCGACGTCATCACCAAAGACAAAAAGGAAATAGATATTGCCGACGAGATGCAGAATGCCGGCGTGAAGGAAAAATGATGTCAGAAAGGTTACGCCGTCATCGCGCGTCGCTTGCGCCGGGATTAATCCAAAACGCGATACAATTTCATGAAGCTGCGTGAACGCGAATGTGCTTGCGCCAATGATTAGGAGACAAAGCAACCAGGTCGCCCACGGTCTTCGCTCCCGCGGCGCCGCATCGAATTCGATCGGCATTCCCAACCATGCCGCAACTTGCTTCCATTGCTCATCCGGCGGGGCACTATCGAAATCGCTGCCGCGCGCCTGCTCGGCGAGTTCCTGCACCTTGAGCATGGCAATGGCTTCACGTGTTGCTTGCGGCATTTCGGGGAATGCGGCTGGCAATGGTCGCGGCACGAGAGTTTCGACTTCGTGAGTGTCGAACCAGACGAAATGGCACAATCGACATACATCCACGTTCACAGCCGCGTTTTCGGAGAGCGCTACGTCGATCATCGGGCGCCTGCAGGATGGGCAGCGCGGTCCGACCTTTCCCTCGCCGCTGATTGTGTGACGCCAAAGCGGGTTGATTGACTCAGGCGTAAATGTCCGGCGCAATAACTCCAGACCGACTGCGCGTCCGCCGCACTTATCACACGTCCAAAAAACGCCATGAGACATCCGCACTTCCTTCAGCGACAGATTGCAACGCGGACAGAAAAATTCAGTTTCCATATCTTTGCTTCATAGCATTCAGTAATTCCGAGAACTTCAGTAACCGGGCGAACCTAACATTCCAAGCGTGCGGAATGGCATGTTCACAATCCCGCATTATTGGTATAATGGGTACATGCATTGGCTTGGTCGCTATCGGCTTTTGATCCTAGCGTTAATCTGCGCTTTTTGGACCGGTCTGATTTTTCTAGGCCATTTTTTCTCCACGACTCCGTTTCTCTCCGTGCCGTGGCGCGGTGAACAAAGCTTTGAGGATTTGCTCCGACGGGAGGGCCGAAAGACTGCGACGCGTGACGATTTCGTCTTTCTTGGGATCGATCAAAGCACGTTGCAATTGCCACCGATGACGCCTGAAGAAATCGCGAACAGCCGCGCGTTTCAGCTAATGACTGAGCGGCAATTCCCGTGGTCGCGAGAAGTATGGTCGCTCTTGCTCGATCGGTTGTTCGGGGCAGGCACGCGCCTCGTCATGTTCGACCTGATTTTTAGCCCGCCCAACGATGGTGATCCGGCGTTTCACGCCGCGCTCGATCGTTACCACGACAAGGTAGTGCTCGGCGCCAATTTCGATATGCAGAATGCCGCCAAGCCCCAGGAGGTGACGCCAAACAACGCGCTGATCCCGCCCCCGCAACTGCTGGACGATCGCGTCGGGTTCGTGAATTTCTGGCCCGATCCGATCGACGAAAAAATCCGCGCTGTGAGTTATCGGGTGACGGATCGCCAACTCGCCGATTTGCCGCCGCACCCAAGCGAAGAAATCTACGAATCTCTTTCCGCGCGTGCGCTAACGAAAATCGGTCACGGAAACGATGTGCCCCATGATTTTCGCGGTCATATGATTCGTTTTAGCGCGCTCGACGCCTACGAGCCGCGCCCGCTTTACGAAGTTTTCGATCCAAAATTTTGGCATGCCAACTATGCCGATGGCGCGTTTTTTAAGGACAAGATCGTGATGGTGGGACCGTCTGCACAGGTCGAGCATGACGTTGTCGATACGCCAATGAGCCCAATGACGTCGGGCCCGGCGCTTCATTTACAGGCAATCGCCGCGGCGCTTGGTCACGAATTTTTAAGACCCACGCCAGCGAGAGCTGGCCTGGGGCTCGTGTGCACAGCGGGGCTCATCGCGTGGTCGCTCGTTGCTTTTGTTCGCCGTCCGTTGGTTTGCGTTGGCGCACTTATTGTGATCACCGGCGCCTATCTTGGCGTTGGTCGATTGGTTTACGATAAATCCGGACTGTTGCTTCTGACGGTTCCGGTCCTGTCCGCTCTATTATTAAGTGGGTCGTTTTCGCTCGGCTTCGAATATGCCCTCGAGCGCATTGAGAAATTGCGTACGAGGCGCACGCTCGAACGTTATGTTTCAAAAAATTTGGTCAAGGAAGTTCTCGAAAATCCTGGCAGCTATTACAGCACGCTCCGTGGCGTCCGTGTGCCGGTGTCGATATTGTTCTCGGATTTAGTCGGTTTTACCACGTTGTCCGAAAAAGCTGATCCCGAAGCGTTGGTCGCACAACTTAATGAATATCTCACCCGCATGACTTCTGTTGTCTTCGGCAATGGCGGCACGCTCGATAAATTCATCGGTGACGCAATTATGGCCGTGTGGGGGAACGTGCGTAGCTTTGGCGTGGCGCAGGACGCCAAAAATTGCGCGCGCGCGGCGCTGGCGATGCGGCGGGAGTTACGGCAACTCAATGAGAAATGGCGCGACGAAGGGCGAATGGGATTGGGTATGGGCATCGGGATCAATCAAGGCGAAGTAATTGTCGGCAATATTGGCTCACAGGAGCGGATGGATCCCACTGTCATTGGCGACTCCGTCAATCTGGCGTCGCGACTCGAAGGTCTTACCCGAATTTACGGCGTCGACATTTTGCTTGGTCCGACAGCGGCCGAGTTGGTGCGCGACGAATTTCATCTCCGCTCGGTTGCCCGGGTGCAGGTGAAGGGCAAAACCAAACCGGTGGACGCCTTCACCTTCATTGGCGCGCGAAATGAAGATGTCGATTCACAACTACTGAAGTGGCTCGAGGTCTACGAAGAGGGACTCGAGAAATTCCGCGGACGTGATTTTACGCAGGCAAAGATCCTCTTCTCGCGTTTCCTCGAGTTCTATCCGGACGATCTCTTGGCGCAGATGTATTTGGCGCGCTCGCTCGATTACGAACGACAACCGCCAGACGAAGCATGGGACGCGGTCGAGGTGCTTACGAAAAAGTGAGAAACGGAGGAAAACTCACCGGGCCATTAGGAAAATCCGAAAAGCTTCTCGGATTCAGTTTGTAGCTGTGGAGCAGGTTGTTTCATTAGCCAAAGCAGTTTGCTGAGAGTAAAGCAATTCGCGTGAGGCGAAGTCCTCGGCATTTTCATTTTCTCGGTATCTGCGGGACGGCCATGGGCTCGGTGGCGGTGGCGCTGTGCGAGCGCGGCTTCAAAGTCACCGGCTCGGACGAAAATGTTTTTCCGCCGATGTCGATCTTCCTGGGAAAAAAGGGTATTGCGCTCAAGGAAGGTTATCGTTCCGAAAATATCCCGGCAGATGCCGACGTGGTGGTGATCGGAAACGCGATCAAGCGCGGCAATCCCGAAGTGGAGACGGTTCTCAGTCGAAAGTTACTTTATCTTTCGTTGCCTGAAGTTTTGAAAAACTATTTTCTGCGCGGCCGGCATAATCTCGTCGTCACCGGCACGCACGGCAAAACAACCACAACCGCGTTGTTAGCCTGGATCATGGAAAAGGCCGGATGCAAACCCGGTTATTTCATCGGCGGACTTCCGAAAAATTTCGGACAAGGTGCACGACTAAATGATTCGAAATATTTTGTAATTGAAGGCGACGAGTATGACACCGCTTTCTTCGATAAGCGCTCGAAGTTTATTCATTACCTGCCGGAATTGGTGATCGTAAACAATATCGAGTTTGATCATGCCGACATCTTCAACAATCTCGATGAAATCAAGCTTAGCTTTCGACGTTTGCTCAATATTGTTCCTCAAAACGGCATGGTCGTTCTGAACGGCGACGACGCAAATTGCGTGGACGTCGCGAAAGATTGTCTCGCGCAGCTGATCGAGGTTGGATTCTCGAAAAATTGTGCACAGCGGATTCGCGAGGTGGCTTACTCGTCCAGTGGCTCGAGGTTCAAACTTGGCGAGGAAACGTTCGAAATTCCGCTCATAGGTGAATTCAATGTGCGCAACGCGGCGATGGCAGCGACGGCAGCGCGATTTTACGATGTACCGAAAACAAAGGTCGACAACGCATTCAAGCGCTTTTCCGGCATTGCGCGGCGACAAGAAGTGCGCGGGGAAGCGCGTGGGGTGAAAGTGATCGACGATTTCGGCCACCATCCAACCGCTATCGCGCATACGATGCAGGCGCTCCGTCATCGTTATCCCGGCCACCGGATTTGGGCAGTTTTCGAGCCACGCTCGAACACGACACGGCGGGCGGTTTTTCAAGAGCGACTTTCCGACGCATTGAAAGCGGCGGACGGCGTTTTTATTTCCCAGGTCGCCAAGCTGGAGCAAATCCCGGAGAACGAGAGGTTAAATCCCGAGGCAGTTGTAAATGCGATTCAGGAAAGCGGCCGCCCGGCGTTTTACGAGGAGAACGCCGATGCCATTATCAATCGAATCGTGCCAATGCTCAGAGCGCAAGACATCGTCGCCGTTTTCAGCAACGGCGGATTCGATCGAATTCACGAGAAGCTGTTGGAGAAATTAAGAGGCTAAACAGTTACAATTTTAACGACTGGAAACGCGGTGTAATCCATTTTTAACGGTCAGACGCAGCAGCCGAAGTGTGATCATGCACAATACGCCAGCCGTCAGCGCTTTTGCGAAAGATT
>QHON01000065.1 GCA_003218815.1 Verrucomicrobiota bacterium | reverse complement strand
TTGGCACCGTCGGACTTTGGTGTGGCTTGCACGGCGAAAGTTTCCTTGGCGCCGGGATGCATCATCTCGAATGCCGGTTCGATCACGTCCTGTTGCGGAAGCAACTGTCCAAGATCGACATCGTCACGATGAAGCCGTTTTCCGATTTTCCGTTTCTAAAGCAGGCCTTCACTGAAGGCGAGCGTTGGCCGGTGCGCCGCGAGCGGTTGGAAAAATTGCGCGGGGCAAGATTAATCACCGATGAGCAATTCCAGAAGTTCGCCACGGAAGGCGCAATCGGCAGTCACCTGGAAAATTTGCAGCGCAAAGGCGGCTTCAAAGGATTTAATCAACACGCGGTCAGCTTGATCATCTCTGAGACTGATCCGCGCAAACAACGACTAGACCAACATACCGCCGCATAGATCGAAAATGTCATCCAGGTTGCGCAGCCCAGGATGACAGCGGGTGAAGATTGGCTAAATTGAAATTGTTATGAGCGAACCTGTTTACATTCTCGGCGGTGGGCGCACCGATTTTAAGCGCAATCTCAAGAAGGAGGGCAAAACGATCCGGCACTTGATCATCGAAGCCGGCCGGAAAGCGATCGACGATGCGAAGATCGATCCTGCAGAAATTCAAGCAGGCGCGGTTGGAAATTTCAATGCGGGCCAGTTCACCAAACAGTTGCAACTTGGCGCATTCATTCCGGAGATCGATCCAAAATTGCGCGGCATTCCAACGATGCACACGGAAGCAGCATGCGCGTCCGGCGCGCTCTCGGTTTTGCTCGGAGCGCAGTGGATCATGGGCGGATTTCATGATGTCGTGCTCGTTGTCGGCGCGGAACAGCAGAAAACGATGTCGTCGCTGGACGGCTCAGATGTCCTCGGGGCGGCGGCTGATTATCACAATGAAAAGCCGGAATACGGCGATTTCATGTTTCCGAAATTGTTCGGGCGCATCGCACAAATCTATATCGAGAAGTACGGTGCGAGCGAAGCGGACCTCGCTCAAGTAGCTTGGAAAAATTATGCGCACTCCAAGCTGAATCCGCTGGCGCAAATGCGCGATGCTGATCTCACTCTCGATTGCGCTTCGCAAGTGTCCGACAAAAATCCGAGCGTTGCCCCGCCGCTCAAAGTTTCCGATTGCTCGCAGATCACAGATGGCGCGGCGTCAGTTGTGCTCGTTTCCGGAAAGTATCTCGAGAAAATCGGACGTGATAAAAACAAGACCGCGCGCTTGCTCGGGTACGGTCACACCACCGATTATCTCCCCCTCGGCAAGAAAGATGCGCCCACGTTCTCGACCGCCCGTAAAGCGGCGGAAAAAGCATTTGGCATGGCGAACTTGAAGCCGCGCGGCATGCAAGGCGCCGAGGTGCACGATTGCTTTTCCATCACCGAGATCGTCGCTTACGAAATTCTCGGACTGGCTGAGCCGGGCAAAGGGGTCGAGCTCGTGAAAAGCGGCGCGACCACCTTGCCACAGGTTCGAAATCAAAAGAGCGGCAAGCTACCGTTCGAGATTCCGGTAAACAGTGGCGGTGGTTTGATTGCGGATGGCCATCCGGTCGGTGCGACTGGTGTGCGTCAGGTATTCGAGGCGTATCAGCAGCTCACCGAACAAGCCGGCGCGCGCCAGATCGAAAACGCGAAAAAATTCCTCACCTTCAATATGGGCGGTAGCCTTACGACTTCCGTAGCTATGATTTGGGGCCGGGAGTAAGCGGCATGGCGAAAGTTCCGTTCACACTGGGGGTGGTTGGTCACTTTGGATTAGCGGTGCGCGATCCGAAGAAAAGCGCGAAATGGTTCGAGCGCGCGCTGGGGCTGAAAAAGGAATTCGAATTCGGAAATGGCGTTGCTATCGGTAACGACAACGTCACGATCGCGCTGTTCAAAGGCAAGCCGTCGCCTGAAACGATCGATCACATGTCGTTTCATCTGCCGAACATGGCGACGTTGCGAAAAGCACTCAACTACCTGAAGAGCGTCGAGGCTAATCTGGAAGATCCGGGCGATGAAATCGGACCGGAAGGGCCCGGCTCGCCGCACATGGGCCTCTGGTTTCACGATCCTGACGGTTACCGTTGGGAGCTTTCGGTTCAAGGCGGGAAATAGCCAGTAACCGATATAAGGTAGATCGCGTGTCAGTCGCGAGCGAAGCGCTTGATTGATTGGGGTCAATCGCCTCTCGTTTTTTCCATCTTTGCTTCATCTCTGGCACGAAAATTCTTGAATCCAAATTGTCTCGTGCGGCATCTCAATGAAAATCTATGGAAACAGACAATATCGGTGCGCAATCCTTTCTCATGACTGAAGGGTCTGCTATGGCCAAGAGAATTTCGCGCGCCACGTGGGTGGGACTCTTCCTATCGCTGTTCGTGATGTTACTGGTCCGCCAATCGGTGTCATATTTTTGGCCGACCCTTACCTTTACAGCGGCGATCTGGAAAGAAACGCTGCTTTGGGTAAGCGCGATTACTCTGTTGTTCATCATACGCCGTGGCGAACGATTACCTCTCACATCGATTGGCCTCGGCACATCTCGCTGGTGGAAGTCGATTCTTTGGGGCCTGGCCATCGCCGTCGCCTCCGCTGCTGCCGGCGGCGTGCTGGCTGCGCTCACCGGGTACGGCCACGGCCCAGGCTCGGCTGCATTTGAAAAACTTCCGTTATGGTTGATCACGCTGATTGTCTTACGAGCCGGAGTTGTGGAGGAATTATTTTACCGCGGCTATGCGATCGAACGGCTCCAGGCCGTTGGACTGAAGCCCGCTTGGGCGGCCGGAATTCCACTTGTTATCTTTGCGCTTGGACACTGGACAGGAGGCGCGGCCAATATCCTGATCGCGCTGGTGCTCGGCGCGATTCTAAGCGCTTTCTATCTTTGGCGCCGCGACCTCGTTGCCAACATGATCGGCCACGGTACGGTGGACTTTGTTGCAAACGTCTTGCCGAACCTTTTTTCCTAAGCGCGAGCGGTCAGCCGCAAGTTACTGTAGCCGGGCGTCGCTGACCACGGTTTAGTTTAATTCCACAGGAGCGACACCTGCGATAACGTATGAAACCTTTGTTCTTATTCGCTCCCGGCGCTGGCGCGCCGTCAACGCATCTGTGGATGCAGCAGTGGAAAGTGCGTTTACAAACAATCGGGGATGTGGAGATCTTTGATTATGGCTATACGCGCGAACACCGGAAACGGCCCGATCCTTTGCCAAAACTTGTTGCGACGCATCGAAAGGCGTTGAGCCAGGCACGAGAACGACATCCGGCTGGATCAACCATCTTGATTGGCAAAAGCATGGGCGGGCGTATTGGATGCCACGTGTCGCTTACTGAAAAAGTGGACGGACTCATTTGTCTTGGATACCCGCTCTGCGCGATGGGCAACCGCGCAAAACTCCGCGATGAAGTCTTGCGCGCCCTGACCACGCCCATTCTCTTTGTGCAAGGCACCCGCGATTCGCTGTGTCCGCTGGATCTTTTGGAGCGGGTTCGAACCGAAATGAAAACGCCAAACTTTTTGCATGTCGTGGAAGGCGGCGACCATTCATTGCGTGCGCCTAAACGCCAACTTCAAGGTACAGGCGAAACTCAGGAAGACGTCGATCAACAGATCCTGAAAGCCATCACGGGATTTGTTGACCAATCGCCGTTCGCCGCAGATTAGATGAATATGATGAGGAGGCCCAATCACGTTTCCGTCCGTGCTGGCCAAGTCGAGTTCGTCAAAGTCGGGACGGACGCCTGGAGGTGGCGCGATGTCTATCGCTGGTTGCTTGGTTTGAGCTGGCCGCAATTCGCCACGTTTGTCGCCAGTCTTTACCTCGGGCTAAACTTTCTTTTCGCCGCGCTCTACAGTTTTCAGCAAAACAGTATTGCCGGCAGCACTGGTGGGCATTGGTTTTTCGATTGCTTCTTTTTCAGCGTGCAAACGCTGGCCACCGTGGGCTACGGCCATATGTATCCGCAAACGCTCTATGGCCACATTGTTACCACCATTGAAATCATGAGCGGCATCTTTTTGTTCGCAGTCATGACTGGGCTGATCTTTGTCCGCTTTTCGCGCCCGACCGCGCGCGTCATGTTCAGCAATTCCATGGTCATTGCGCCTTTAAACGGGAAACCGACGCTGATGGTGCGGATCGGCAATGAAAATCAGCACAGCATGGTGGAGGCCGAGTTCCGGATCATGTTTTCTCGCGATGAACCGTTGCTCGAAGGCGGAGATTTCCGCCATTTTTATGTTCTCAAACTCCATTTCGATCGGCTGACGGTTTTTCCCGCGGCGCTGACTTTGCGGCATACGATCGACGAAACGAGTCCGCTGTTTGGCGCAACTCTCGAGTCGCTCGAATCCAATCGGGTCCTCTTTATTGTCTCCGTCGTTGGAATCGATCCAGTCATTGCGGCCGCCGTTCAAACGCAAAAGGATTATAGCTGGCGCGATATTCAATTCGGCCATCGCTTTGTCGAAATCTACACCGAGCACGGCGGCGGCAGGCTCACGGTGGATTACGGCCGCCTTCACGACACCGAACAAGTGGAATTTACAGTTCACAGTAACGGATATGACGGGGCTTCCGCCGACCAGTAAACACAGCTTCGATGACTGACCGGGCGCTAGTCTGGATCGCTCTTATGCTGTTCCGGCGGTAGAAGGATGATTCGCACAAACTGGAACATTGCGGCGAGAAGTTGGACGACGATTCCGGTGAAGAATGGCCAGAATGCACCGAGGATAGCAACGTTGTATAATTGAAATAGCATCGCCGCGGTCCCGAGAATCGAGAACAAATAGAAAGTAAACCCCGTAGCGCGGGTGCTCCGCAACTGAGCCGGGTCGAAACTGCGAAAAATCCTCATCGTCTCTATTCCGAAGAGAAAGAGAACCGCGAACGTCAAGCCACTGCACCAACGCCAGGCTCCCGCTGGGTTGGGCTTAATCGTCAGCAGCAACAGGCCAATCATGCAGAACGCGAGGGGAAGAATGGAATTGGTCAGCAAAATCCGAAGCCGGAACTTGTCGATCGGCGACCACTCGTGGACCGATTCACGCCGGAAAACGACCACTACGCCTGCAAATCCAGCAAGCGCGACAGCGATCTGCGCGGCCGTGCTAAGAGCTTCGCCCGGTTCCACTCGTAATTTTAACCTTTCTGTTTTCTGACTTGTTAGGCCCCCTCTTTGTCTCTTCGTGTCGATTTAAAATCGGGAACGACGTTAGACCGCGCGAGTTCTGATGTTGATTTCCGAAGTAAGCGTTTGATGGACCGGGCAACGATCCGCGATCTCCATTAACTTCGCGCGCTGTTCGTTGGTCAGTGCGCCAGTGAGTTGAATCTCGCGCTCGATCCGGTCGATCCTTCCCACCTTGGTTTCGCACTCGGCACAATCGGTCGCATGAATTTTCGAGTGATGCAGCGAAACCGTCACGGCTTCGAGTGGCCAGCCTTTTCGTCGGGCATACAGCGAGATCGTCATCGAGGTGCAGGTGCCGAGAGCGGCCAGGAGAAAATCGTACGGCGACGGCCCGGTATCAGTTCCACCGAAAGCGGCTGGTTCATCCCCTTTGAGACGGTGCGGACCGATCTCAATTTGTTGGGCAAATCCCGCCGCGCCGCCGCGGACGATTACGTGCGGAGGAGTGTTAGAATTGTTCGCTGCCATCAGTGAGGCATTACATCGCTCAACGCTCAGCGATCAACTATTAACTTTAAAGCTTCCTACTGCAGCGTGTGAAAGATCGCAAAACTGATCCAGACGATGTGGCAGAGGCAATAGATCGCTAAAACCTTGTGATATGTCTCGTTC
>QHON01000064.1 GCA_003218815.1 Verrucomicrobiota bacterium | reverse complement strand
GATTTTCGCGAAGAGCGGTGCCGAAGTTTTCGGCGATCGAATCATAGTCCCGATGCGCACCGCCTTCTGGCTCGGGGACAATTTCGTCGACCACTTCGAGCTTCAATAAATCCCGCGCGGTCAGTTTGAGCGCCTCGGCTGCTTCGGCAGCGTGACGGCGATCTCTCCACAAAATGGCGGAGCACGCCTCCGGACTGATCACCGAGTAGTAAGCGTTCTCGAGAATTAACACGCGATCGGCGACGCCAATGCCAAGCGCGCCGCCCGATCCACCCTCGCCGACAACAGCGGCGATAATGGGCACACGAAGCCTCATCATTTCGCGAAGGTTTACTGCAATTGCTTCCGAGATGTGGCGTTCCTCCGATCCAATCCCTGGAAACGCCCCCGGCGTATCGATCAATGAAATCACGGGTATGCCGAATTTTTCGCCCAGCCGCATCAGGCGCAGCGCCTTCCGATAGCCTTCCGGATGGGCGCACCCAAAATTGCGCATCACGTTTTCTTTCGTGTTGCGCCCTTTTTGGTGAGTGATAACCACACAGCGCTGCTTGCCAAGCATGGCAAGACCGCTCGGCATGGCCTTGTCATCGGCAAAACGGCGATCACCGTGCAGTTCAGTCCAGTTTTTAAAACATCGTTCGACGTAATCGAGCGCGAATGGCCGCTGCACATGCCGCGCGATTTGGACACGCTGCCAGGCAGTCAGGTTGCCGTAAATCTCGCGGCGGGTTTGGCGGAGCTTTGCCTCAATTGCACCGACCGCCGAGTCAAGATCGACATCGTGCTCGTCGGAATGAGCCTTCAAATCCTGCAAACGCCGTTGCAGTTCGAAGATCGGTTTTTCGAAATCGAGCGGTTGCAATTCCATAGAATATCGAAGCGTTAAAGCGTCAGGCACGCCGGATTTTTCAAGATTGCATCCATCAATCCCATCAACTCTTCAATCCGTAATGCTGACAGGGGTGTGGTTGTTTACAAGGCTGCTTAGCTCCTCGACGTCGGAGGCGGCCAGGCCGAGGCCGAGTGGGGGCGGTGGCTGGGTGAGGTTGGGATGCGCGGAATCAGGGATTGAGTAAAGCGTGTAAGCCGCTGCGTTGAGGCGAACCCAGCGGGTACTGCCAATGTAATCCTTACTGCCGAGGCCAACGCGCTTTCCGTCTCTCCAAGCCATCGTCTCCGCGACCTTCGTCGTGATTTTCGACGGCTGTTTGGGCGGCAACTTTTGTTCCCCCACATGATATTGCTTGAAAAAGGCGCCGTGATTAAACAAGAGAAAAATCCGGATGCGAAATGAGCAGATGCTCCCCGATGTGCAGCATCGTCCCGCTTAAATTATTCATCCGCATGATGAGTTCGGGCGTGGTTTTCAGCTTCCTCGCAATCTTGGCGAGCACGTCCCCAGACCGTACAACATAGTCGGTCTTCTCGGGCGAAGGGTAACGCGAGAGGAAGATGTCGATGTTGACTTCGCCGAGCAAATCTTTGGCTTCTTCGACATGCAACCCGGCGGGATATTTTTGGATAAAGGCAATGAGCGCGTCACGAGTCTCAGTCAGCTTCCCATCTTGTCGCAGTTTCGCCGCTGCCTGAAGCTCGGGAAGACTGATGTCTGGCGTGGGTGCAGGCGTAACCTCTCCACTTTGTTCCTTTTTCACTGCGATTTCTTCTTTGACGAAAAAGTTGTAACCAAACCAGGCGGCACCGCCGAAGATGATCAGGGCCAGGAGCAAAGCGAAAAGCCACTTCATGGATGTCAGAGCGCGACTGTGGATCCGAGCGGAGTCCACGCGCCGCTCGGAGCGAGGCAAAGCCGATGCGAATGGGAGGCTCTCATGGTTTGAGGCAATCGAAGCAATCGGAGGTCAATCACAAGAAGAATCGCGCGCGAGGAATCAATCGCGCCGGTCGAGCAGAGCGGTTGTCCTACGAACTCTCTTTGCCCGACTCGAGGCCAGGAAAGAAACGATGCCAGAGGCGGCCCAGGGTACGCTCTTCTTCGTTGCTCCACGTGAAGTGGCAATCCAAACAATAAAATTCCTTCGGAATAATTTTCAACGTGCAAAGAACGCCAACGAGCGCGGGGGTGATGAATTTGCGGGTCATCTGCGGATACTCGATATTTGAGGAGCCGCATTGCGGGCAGCGAATCACGGCAGCAGCGATGTCCGGATCAGTTGCTTCCCAATCAACCATCAGGCTTTGCGCCCTCTCGAAGTCGTCATCCTCCACCATCACCTTAGCATTCGCTTGCGGCCGCGACATGAATCCGACTTGCTGCAACGGCGCTTCATTGTGAACATCGGCCTTCAGTCCAACGTCGTGGAAGCGCCGTTTAAGCTGCCTCGCTTTTGCCGACTCGTTAAACGTCGCGATCGTCACCATAGATTTCTTTGTCTGCGCGACAGCGCGTCCTCTGATCAAACATCAACTAATAGCCAAACGCAAGATTTGCCGGAGGAAACCACTTGTAGAGCATCAGATAAACCAGCACGCCTGTGACTGAGACATAGAGCCAGATTGGCATCGTCCAGCGCGCGATACGCCGATGGCGATCCCAGCGGCGGCGAAACACCGGAATAAGAGTCAAAATCACCAAGGGCAAGGTGACGAATGCGAAGAGGATGTGCGAAATCAACATCGCGAAATAAACTGGACGTACGATTCCCTGTGCTGCGAAGGCTGTCGATTTCTCACCCACATGCGCATGGTAAACGACGTAACCGGCTAGAAAAAATGTAGACGAAATCACCGCAGTGATCATGCAGGCCATGTGACGGCGCCATGCACCGTGCCGGATCAGATACCAACCCATCGAGATGAAGACGGTGCTGACAAGATTGAGCGACGCGTTGACCGCCGGCAGATCGGAAACACTCATGATTTGTTTGTCAGGTTGAGCGAAGTCGAAACATCTTTGACTATACTTGATGCCGGCCATTCTCGAACCGCCGAAAAACGTCGCACCGACGCGAGATCGACAACCCACTTTTGTGCATCGCATCGCCGTAAATGTGGCGCGTCTGGTGGTGTTCGTTGCAATTGCAGTCTCTTTGAGCGGCGGTTGGTACCTCGCGAAAAGAGGCTTCGGCCGGCAATGGCGTTACCGCGTGGTCGAGGAATTGCACAAACGCGGTGTCGAAGCTTCAATCGGGCGGTTGACATTGGATCCGTTCCGCGGCCTGGTCGCGAAGAATGTGCGAATCTTCGATTACAAAAATCGCGAGAAGACGCTCGCCCGTATCAGTGAAGTCTCGTTGGATATTAATTATGCGGCGCTCATCCATCATGAGCCATTTTTGAACGCACTCGACGTTCAGAACGCACAAATCACGCTGCCTCTCAAAGATGCCGAGGGAACGATTAATGGTGCCCAGTTCAATGAGTTGCGCGCCCACGTCTATTTTCCGCCTGAGCAAATTTACGTCAGCCAGGCGGAAGGTGTTTTTTGCGGAGTGCGGATTTCCGCGACTGGCCAGCTAATCAAACGGGCGAATTACCAGCCATCATCGCCGGTTTCAGAAGAAGAGTGGCAAAAGGGACTGGCGATTTTGGAACGCATCGTCAAGGAACTGCAAAAGTTCAGCTTCCCGGCCGCGCCTCCTTCATTGCAGATAAAATTTAGCGGAGACGTTGCAGAACTCGAGAATGCGCGGGTCGAGGCAACACTGAGCGGAGACCGGTTGCAACGAGGCAATTACGAAATGAGAGGCTTGTCTGCCACTGCCGAATGGAGCGACCAACATTTGAATATCACGCACTGCGAATGGAACGATGGCAGCGGCAGTTTTGCCGGGCGTGCCGATTGGAGCCGGCAAGGCAACCGCGTTAATTTTCAAATGCGCAGCAGCCTGGATCTGAAAATTTTTCTCGATGCTTTCGATCTTGGCGGACCGCTCGCAGACATAACGTTCTACTCGCCACCTGTGGTTGAGATCTCTGGTTCAGCAAATTTAGGCCAGAGTCTTCTTCGACCACAGATCATCGGCCACGCCATCGTTGCAAGTTTTGCTTACAAGAGGGTGCCGTTCTCCGATTTAGCCGCCGATTTTTCCTGGGATGGCGAGCGCGCGTTGCTCCGCGATGTACGCCTTGGACATCAAACCGGCCAGCTTAGGGCCGATCTCTTCGACGGCCCGAACGATTTTCGTTTGAATATCGACAGTACAATCAGTCCCGGGGCGATGCGAGCGTTTGTCCCTTTCGATTTGGCGGAATTTCTCGGGGAATGGGAATGGCAGCGCTCCCCTACAATCCACCTCGCAATTCGGGGCAAGGATCACAACCCGGAGAATTGGCGAGGCGATGGAACCATCACGTTGGACCGAACGCGATTTCACGGCGTCGGCATGAACGGTGGAAGCATGAAGATCCATTTTGCCGACGGCGCCATCTCTTGCCAGGATTTTCATGTCCTACGCGATGAAGGGACCGGCGCCGGCAATTTCACCTATGATTTTAAAAGACACGAGGTGCGCGTCTCAAATATCAAAAGCTTTTTGGATCCAGCGGAAGCGATTTTTTGGATTGACCCGAAGGTTTGGCAAACCATTGTGCCTTACAAATTTCGCCACCCGCCCACTGTCACCGCCAATGGCATATATCAGTTTCGCGGCGGCAAGAACACGCATCTCGAGATTACGGTCGACGGTGCGAACGGGATAGACTACGATTTCCTTGGAAAAACTTTGCCCTTCGATCGCGTCGCCGCACGATTGCTCTTTACCGATGATCGATTGCAAATTGTCGATCTTCGCGGCGCTCTTCTTTCCGGCACAGTACGCGGAAATGCCGACATTTCGCTGGCCCGAAATGATCCGCATTATCGAGCAAACGTTTCCGTAAGCGCAATCGATTTTCCGCACCTGACCGATTTGTACTACAACTACCAGACCGCACACGGGCAGTTGAGCGGCACGTATGATTTCACCGGCTTGGGGAGCGATGCGCGCACGATGCGTGGCCGCGGAAAAGTGGAAGTCACCAACGGCAACGTTTTCGCAATTCCCATTTTCGGGCCACTTTCAGGAATTCTAAACCATATCGTTCCGGGCAGCGGGTACAGCATCGCGCACAAGGCGAGCACGAGTTTTACCATCAGTGAAGGAATCATTCATATCGACGATTTCGACGCTGCCGGCACATTCTTCAGCATGCTCGGTCACGGCGATATTCATTTCCTGGACGACAAGCTCGATTTCAACTTGCGACTGAACATGAAGGGACCGGGCCTGTTGCTCGCACCGGTGTATAAGCTTTTCGAATACACCGGCGAAGGGAGCTTGAAGAAGCCCGATTGGCACCCAAAACGGTTCTAGCGAATTCGGATTGTCAATTGTGAAGAAGCAGAGAGCGCGACAGCGCTCTAACCAATCATCTTTGCTCCTGGGCGCCCACATGTCGATCAGCGGTGGCGTGCATATGGCGATCGAGCGCGGCTGCTCTATCAGTTGCACCGCGATCCAGATGTTTGTGAAGAATAATATGCAATGGTTCGCACGCCCGCTCACGCGCGACGAGATCCGCGCTTTTCTTGAGCATCGAGACCGCGGCAATTTGTTGTCGATCTTCGCGCATGCGAATTATCTCATCAACCTGGCCGCAACCAATCGGCAGTTTCACGCCAATTCAATCCGCGCTTTGTCCCAGGAACTCATCCGTGGCGATCAACTCGAATTGCCATTTCTGGTTCTCCATCCGGGAGCGCATCTCGGTGCCGGCGAAGAAGGTGGATTGAAAAAGATCGTCGCTTCCATAGACGCGGTGTTCCGAAAAATTCCAAAGGTGAACATCCGCATCGCGCTTGAAACGACGGCCGGACAGGGTTCATGCCTTGGAAACAAATTCGAACATCTCGCTTACATCATCAGCGGTGTGCACGAACCGGAGAGACTCTGTGTTTGTCTCGACACTGCGCATGTCTTCGCAGCGGGTTACGATATCGGAAGCAAATCAGGGGTTCGAAAGACGTTCGCGCAATTTGATCAAGCGATCGGTCTCGACCGTCTCGCCGCGATTCATGTCAACGATTCCAAAACCGCCCGCGACTCACGCGTAGATCGACACGAACATATCGGAAAGGGCAAAATCGGCCTCGACGCTTTCCGCTTCATCATGCGTCATCGGCGGTTCCGGAAAATTCCAAAAGTTCTGGAGACACCGAAAGGGAAAGACCTGGCTGAAGATGTGGCAAACCTAAAAACGCTGCGCGCGCTCGCCGATAAAAATGACGAATGACGAAATCCGAATGACCAAAAATATACCTGGCGACAGTTTCATCATTTGAGCATTGAGATTTCCTTCGTCATTCGTCCTTTGTGCTTCGTCATTTAATTGATGAACCGGATCGTAAACGGATAGCGATAGAGCGTTCCTTCGCTCGCTTTGACCGACGCGATGATGACAAATACCGTATTCAGTATCCAAAGCGCGATCAGAATCGGAATGCCGATAAGCACGAAGCAGAGAATTGCGGCAATCGCGTCGTAAATCAGCATGGAAATCTGGAAATTGAGCGATTCTTTTCCGTGCGCGTCGATCTCGGGCGAGTCGCCACGTTTCACTAACCAGACGATGAGCGGGCCGAAAAGATGACCTAGGAAATGAAAAAACAATCCGGCCAAGGCGCTGGCATGGCAAAGCACAGTCCACGTCCGAACGTTTGATGAAGTCGTTGATGTTTCCATTGGCTTAACCTTTCGCTCGAGTAGTAGAAAAAGTGTTGCGCTTGCCGCGGACGAGAGCAAGAAAAAGCCTCGCGCTACGTTTCTTTTACTCGCTCGATGTGCGCGCCGAGCTCGCTCAATTTTTCATCAAGCCGTTCGTAGCCGCGATCGATGTGATAGACGCGGCTCACTTCCGTAATTCCATCGGCCTTCAATCCCGCAAGCACCAAGGCAGCGGATGCGCGCAGGTCGCTCGCCATCACCGGCGCGCCAAAAAGACGATCGACGCCCTGGATGACCGCGGTTGCTCCCTCCAGCTGCATCTCCGCTCCCATGCGTTTTAGCTCCGCGACGTGCATGTAGCGCTGCGGGAAAATATTTTCCGTGATAACACTGATGCCGTCGGTTGTGGAGAGCAATGCGCACATCTGCGCCTGCATATCACTCGGAAAACCAGGATACGGTTCGGTAGTTAGTTCGAGCGCCTTCGCCTCCCCATTGGGCGAGATCGAAATCGCGTGGTCGGCGATGTCGATTGGAAAACCGCAACTGGCCAGTGCCTCCGTGGTCGAGCGAACATGCTCCGGCTGGATCCGCTTAACGGTAATTCCTTTGCCGCAAATCGCCCCAGCCACCAGAAATGTTCCCGCTTCAATTCGGTCCGGGATAACATCATGTTCGGTTCCGTGTAACGCCGCCACGCCTTCAATGATAATTCGGCGCGTTCCGGCGCCTTCAATCCTCGCCCCCATTTTGTTCAAAAAATTGGCGAGATCGACAACCTCCGGTTCTTGCGCCGCTCCTTCGATCACGGTCACCCCATCCGCGAGCACAGCTGCCATCATCACGTTATCCGTGCCCAGGACTGTCGGACCGAATTTGCCTCGCAGATTAATTACCGCACCGGTCAACTTCGGCGCAAAAACTTTGACGTTGCCGCCTTCGACACGTACCGCCGCGCCGAGCGCCTCAAAGCCTTTCAAATGCAGATCAATCGGTCGATCACCGATCACGCAGCCGCCGGGCAACGACACGGTCGCTTCTTTGCAACGGCCCAACAGCGGCCCGAGCACGCAAATAGAAGCGCGCATTTTGCGAACGACATGGTAAGGCGCTACCGATTCGATGTTGTCAGCCGACACGCTCACTGTGCCGCTGGCGCGTTCCACTTGCGCCCCCAGATGGATTAGAATTTGCAACATGTAATGCGTATCGCTCAGGTCGGGTACGCCATGAACGACGCATGGCTCGCGAGTGAGCAGCGTCGCGGCCAGGATCGGCAGGGAGGAATTTTTCGAGCCGCTCACCTTGATAGAACCCGAGAGCGGATGGCCACCGTGAATGAGGATCTTATCCATACCTGGCAAAAAGGAATCGGGGTCTACCTGAATAATCGTTTTCCAAACAAATGTCGCGGTAATTTTTTCCCGCCAATGTCGAAAAAAGCGCTTCGCTCTGGCCTAGCCCGACTTCCAAGGCCAGCATTCCGCCCGGGCGGAGGCGCGCCGGCGCCTGCGAAATCAATTCCCGCACCAATTCGTCGCCACGCGCGCCGGAAAACAGCGCGACGTCCGGGTCGTGCAAGACCTCGCGGGGTAGAATATGCCGATCTTGCGCCGCGATATAGGGAAGATTCGCGACAATGAGATCGAATGTCCCTTTAATATCCCGGAGGAGATTGCTTTTCTCAAAACGAATGTGGTCGTTCAAGCCGAGCCTCTCCGCGTTTTCGAGTGCTAGTGCGAGCGCCTCCTCGGAAATATCGACTGCGAAAATGTCCGCCTCGGAAAATTCCCTTGCCAGAGTGAGGACAATCACTCCGCTGCCGGTGCCAACATCGACCATCCGGAAACGAGGATTTGAAAATTTGCATTTTGAAATTAGCAACTCGACCAGTTGCTCCGTTTCAGGTCGCGGAACGAGCGCGCGCTTATCGCATAGGAACGTGTGGCCACAAAATTCCACCGTGCCGAGCAAATGCTGGAGCGGTTCGCCCTGGCCACGGCGCCGGACACGTTCGCGCAGCAGGGCCAACTCCGCTTCGTCTAGCTCCCGCTCGAATTTGAGATAAAGGTCGATGCGCTTGCAGCCCAGAACCTGCGCGAGCAAGTGCTCTCCATTCAAGCGGGGACTGTCAATTTCCCGCTTCCGAAAATACGCTGTGGTCGATTCCAGCACTTCAAGGACCGTCATTCTTTGAATAATGGAGAAACGCGCGCTACCGCGTTCCAAATCAAGACGCTGAGAGCGCAGCGCTTTCCACAACATCTCCAAGTCGCTCTTTCACACCGGCCGCTTGCAGCGCTCGGATCAATTCTCCGAGATCGCCATTCATGACGCGATCTAAGTTATAAAGCGTCAAACCAATGCGATGATCGGTCACGCGGTTCTGCGGAAAATTGTAGGTGCGAATTTTTTCCTCCCGCCCCCCGGTGCCGATTTGGCCACGACGTTGCGCACTGTATTTCTCAGCTTCCTCGCGCTGCTTTCGCTCGAGCAAGCGCGCCCGCAGAATGCTCAGCGCCCGCTCCTTGTTTTTGATTTGGCTTCTCCCGTCCTGACAACGCACGATCGTTCCCGTGGGAATATGCAGAACTTGCACCGCGGAGTCGGTCGTATTCACGCCCTGCCCGCCTGGTCCCCCAGCGCGCGAAACTTCGACGCGCAAATCGTCAGGCTTCAATTCAAGATCTACATCCGCTGCTTCGGGCAACACCGCCACCGTCGCGGTAGAAGTGTGAATGCGACCCTGTGCTTCCGTGGCTGGCACCCGTTGCACGCGATGAACGCCGCTTTCGTAACGCAGCTTTCGAAAAACCGCATCGCCGGAAACGCGAAAAATTACTTCTTTCAGCCCACCAAGTTCCGATGGACTCGATTCCAAGTCCTCGGTCTTTAAGCCAACGGACTCAGCATAGCGATTGTACATCCGGTAAAGATCAGCGGCAAAAATTGCTGCCTCGTTCCCGCCTGTGCCGGCACGAATCTCGACGATGGCATCTCGATTTTCATGCTCGTCTGGTGGGAGAAGACCGATTTGAATCTCCCGTTCAAGATCGACAACTCGTTTTTCCAAATCAGGGATTTCGTCATCGGCCATGGCCGCAATCTCGACGTCGCGCGAAGTGACCAATTCGCGGTTGTCGTCCAACTGGCGTTGCGCCGCTTCAAGTTCGTTCCAGCGTTCGAGGAGTTGCTTGACGCTCGCATGTTCGCGCATGATCTCGCCGGCGCGCTTACGATTATCAAAGAGATGTGGGTCGGCGATGTCGCGTTCCAGTTCTGCGAAACGTTCGCGTTTGCGTTCGATGAGCAGATTAATATCCATAAAAATGAAGGGGCGGATGGGCCAGCCGCCCAACAAGGCGCTTGGCACAAGCGCCTCGACAGCGATCTAAGCTTTCTTCTCGGCCCGCGCCGTTTGGGTGCTGCCGTAACGGCGGGTGAACTTTTCCACGCGTCCGGCGGTATCGACGAATTTTTGTTCACCCGTGAAAAATGGATGACAAGCGGCACAAATACCGATCTTAATATCACGGCGCGTCGAGCGCGTGTGATAGACCACCCCGCACGCGCAGACGATGTCAGTCTCGTAATACTCTGGATGAATGCCTGCTTTCATTTTCGGAAACGAGCGCGAAATGTAATCGCG
>QHON01000063.1 GCA_003218815.1 Verrucomicrobiota bacterium | reverse complement strand
AAGGCCAGCAGTTCTTTATTGAGGTTCTTCCGTGCGAAATTTTTCTTCCCGCGGGCGGGCAGGGGATCATCGCGCTTCAAATTCGTGCCGATAATGAAAGCATAAGGGCTATTTTCAGTCCTGTGAACGATCACGAGACGTTGCTTTGTTTGCGAGCGGAGCGCGAGTTTCTCCGTTTGCTCCAAGGCGACTGCAATTCGCCCGTCGGCGTTTTGGCGACAACCAAAAACGGGATCATGAATATGCGCGCGCAACTGTTCCGGGACGGATCAGACGCGCCACGCTCAGGCAAAGTTGAAGGTTCGTGTGACGAAGGTGAGCGTCTGGCTGCGGAATTATTGAAGGAGATCCAATGAGGAGGTGAATCGAGCAGTCCCTTGCTCGATGTTAAAAATGATGGCGAAGCCACATGCGCTTAACATCGCGCGACGGAGCGCGCGATCCACCCAGCGCGAACAAAGCGATGGCAACTAAAACGAAGACTGGCAAAGTTTTTCTTGTTGGCGCGGGGCCGGGCGATCTCGGTCTCGTCACGTTGCGGGCGAAGGAATGCATCGAGCAGGCAGACGTGATCGTTTACGATCATCTGGCAAGTCCGGAGATTCTCGGGTGGGCGCGAGACGACGCGGAGATGATTCACGCTGGAAAAAGAGCGGGCGAACACTCGCTGAGCCAGCAGGAAATCAACGCGCTCCTGGTCGAGAAAGCACGCGAAGGGAAACAGATCGTCCGATTGAAGGGCGGCGATCCGTTTGTTTTTGGGCGTGGCGCGGAAGAGGCAAAGGCAGCCGTTGATGCGGGAATTGAGTTTGAAATTGTGCCGGGAATCACCTCGGCCATCGCCGGGCCAGCCTATGCGGGAATTCCAGTGACGCATCGCGCGGAGAATTCGCACGTTACATTTTTTACCGGCCACGAAGATCCAGCGAAAACCGAAAGCGCGATTGACTACGCCGCGCTGGCTAAGCTTGGCGGCACGCAAGTGATGCTCATGGGCGTGGAACGGCTTGAACCGATTACAAAGGAGATGCTTAAGCAAGGCGTACGGGAGGATTTGCCAGTGGCGCTCGTTCGTTGGGCAACCACTGGACGACAGGAGACGCTCACAGGAACACTTCGAGATATCGCGGGGCGCGCCGTCGATCGTGGTTTTGAAGCACCGGCGGTCGCGGTGTTTGGCAAAGTTGTTGCCTTACGGGAAAGTCTGAATTGGTACGAGAAACGGCCGCTTTCTGGAAAGCGGATCGTGGTTACACGAAGTCGGAAACAGGCGAGCGCGCTGAGCGGCAAGTTGCGCGCGCTCGGCGCGCATGTGTTTGAATTACCAACGATTCGGATCGAGCCGCCCACCGATTTGCGCGAGTTCGCAGAATTAGTCCAGGACGCGCATACTTACGACTGGATCGTTTTTACAAGTGCAAACGGCGTCGAAGCGTTTTTCGAGATTTTTTTCAAGCTCTATGACGATGCCCGGGAGATTGGTGGGCCGAGGATTGCCGCCATCGGCCCGGCCACAGCGCAAAGAGTAAAGGATTTTCATTTACATGTTGATCTTCAGCCGGATGAATTCATCGCCGAAGCGGTAGTGCGGGAGTTTCAGAAACAAGGCGGCGTGGAGAACTTGCGGGTTCTCCTGGTCCGCGCGGAAAAGGCACGCGATGTGCTCCCTAAACAACTCTCGGCCTTGGGGGCAATTGTGGACGAGGCTTTCGCTTATCGCACGGCTCCGGAGACGCGCGACATCACCGGTGCACGCCGGCACCTGTTGGAGGAACGGGCTGACCTCATCACGTTTACCAGCTCCTCCACCGTAGAAAATTTTCTGGCGCTTGGCCTCCCTTGGCCGAAAGGAATGCAAGTCGCCAGCATCGGCCCAATCACGTCAAAAACCGCGCGCGATCACGGTTTGAAGATCGACATCGAGGCCCGCAGCCACGATATCGACGGGTTGGTGCAGGCAATCCGCGACTTTTTCGAAAGGTAGGGGCTGTTCTATCGGCCGGGCGATGGAATCAATCGTCTCTACCTGCGTCAAAGAGCAACATTCGGCGTCTTCGAATTCTGGAATCCGCTATCCACAAATCCGAAGTCGTTAGGATGGATTAAAGCGGAACCTCGTTCGACCACGCTTGGCGTTGGCTTTGGCTTTGCGGCGGCTCTTTTGGTTCGGCGTTTCAAACGCGCGCAAACGCCGGACTTCCTCGAGAATACCCTCCGCATCCAGCTTGCTTTTGAGCCGCTTCAACGCGCGATCGACGGGTTCACCCTTACGAACGATCACTTCTGGCATCGATAATCACTCCTGTCCTCAGTTTAGAAAATTGGGCTTGTTTGTCGGGGCGGAGCCTACCCGAGCGAAGCAGCTTCGTCAACTTTGTGAATAACTCCCGTGTGAACCCCACTCAATGGGCAAGCGGGTTCGCCGTGGTCGCTTTTTGAGTGACTTCTCGCCGCAACGCAGTGGCGCCGCCGCCGCGGGCGCGAGTCCACCAAAGGACGATGGGCGAGGCGATAAATATCGAGGAGTAGGTTCCGACTGCCACGCCGATAATAATGGCAAGGGAAAAGTCACGCAGCACCGCGCCCCCGAAGAAAAACAGGCAAAGAATCGGGATGAGCGTCACCGTGCTTGTAAGAATTGTGCGGCTAAGTGTCTGGTTGATGCTTTCGTTCATGATCTGCTCGATTGTGCCCCGACGTCCACTGGCCAGGCCTTCTCGGATTCGGTCGTAAACGACAATGGTGTCGTTGATGGAGTAGCCGGCGATCGTTAGGACAGCGCCGACCATCGTGAGTGTCAATTCGCGACCAAGAAGAGAGAACATGCCGACCGTGATGAGGACATCGTGCAAGAGTGCGACAATCGCGCCCACTGCAAAGGAAAGCTCAAAGCGAAAGGTTACGAAGATTAAAATTCCCAAAATCCCGAGGCCAAGCGCGACAAGCGAGTTTTTCGCCAGTTCACCACCCACGAGTGCGCCGACTCGCTCCGAGCCTTCCACCTTAAAGGCCGCGTTCGGCATTGCCTGTATGATCTGTTTTTCCACTTTATCACTCGTATTTAGCGGCGTTCGCACCGTGATGTAACTCTTGCCGCCTTGCGCCGACTCCTGAATCGATGCGTCGGCGAAGCCAATCGGCTTCAGTGCGCCACGAACTTGTCCGACGTCAATCTTGTTCGGCGCACTCAACGTCACCAAATCGCCACCACGAAAATCGACGCCGAAGTTGCGGTCGCCGCGCGTGTAAAATGCCATCGCCCCGGCCAGAAGCAGTGCGAGCGAACACATGCACGCGAGAAAACCTTTACCGAGAAAGTTGATGTGCTGCGACGAAATCAAATGCAACATCGAGATGCGCTTCAATCGCCCCGTATCGACAAACCAACCGAGAAAATTCCGGCCGACGATGAGGGCCGTAAACAATGAGGCCAGAATGCCGAGCGTAAGTGAGATAGCGAAGCCTTTCACCGGGCCACTCGCCTTCCAAAACAGAATCGCAGCCGTGATCAGCGTGGTCACGTTGGCGTCGAAGATGGAGCTAAAAGCTTTCTCGTAGGCCGTTTTCATCGCTACCTTAAGCGATTTTCCGAGAGCCATTTCTTCGCGCAATCGCTCGTAAATGAGGACGTTCGCGTCCACGGAAAGGCCAATGGTTAAGATAATGCCCGCGATGCCCGGTAAGGTGAGGACGAATCGGAACATGGTGAGCGCACCGATCAAGAGGATGAGGTTGATGATGAGCGCGAGATTGGCGACGAGACCGGGAATTTTGTAGTAAATTGCTACGCAGACGAGCGTGATGGCCAGGCCAACGAGGCCTGCGAGAATGCTCGCCCGGATCGAATCCAGCCCCAGCGTGGGCGACACGCTGCGCTCCTCCTCAATACTCACCGGCGTTTGCAACGGATTCTCGAGTACACTCGCCAGGCCGCGCGCCTCCTGCTCACCGAACTTTCCTGTGATGACCGCGTCGCCGCCGTAGATCGCATCCCGAATCACCGGTGCAGATTGAATGATGCCATCGAGAACGATGGCGAAGCGGTGCCCTTTGTATTGCTCGGTAATCTGCCCGAACTTCTGGGCGCCCTCGCTGTCGAACTTCAACTGCACCGTCCAACCCTCGTTGCCATAATAAGCGTTCGATCCTGAAACTCGATCGCCGCCCAAATCCGCTTTCTTTTTGACCAGCAAGCGTTCTTCCGTCGGTTTTTCATTTCCTTCGGCGGGATGTTTGTAAACCTCAATGCGGTACTCGGGCGGGATCACTTCCTTGCTGGCATCGATCGCGCGCAACCGTTCGCCGCTATCTGGGTAAACCAGACGGAATTCGAGCTTCGCGACACGCGAGAGTTGATCGCGCGCTTCCTGAATCTTTGCGGTATCGAGCCCCGGAATTTGAACGAGAATTCGATCGTTCCCAACCGGACTGATAATTGGTTCGCTCGCGCCAAAGTAATCGACCCGTTTGCGAATGACTTCGACGGCCTGGTCGAGCATGCCCTTGTTCACTTCTTTGTCGCCGCCCTTCAACCGAATGAGAAAGGAGGTGCCGCCTTGAATATCGAGGCCGAGTGCAATCTTTTTCTCAGGCGGCCAGATCGTCACGATGCTGAAGACGACGAGCAAGACGGTTAGTGTTAAGGCGAGCAGACGCTTTCGCAGGCCCTGATCGGTCGCGAAATACCAACCGAAGAGGACAAGCATAACCAGTCCAATGAAAAATGTCAGCGCGGGAGTCATGTGAGAAAGCGGAATGCGGAAACCGGAAACCGGAAAGTCATTTCTCTCTCAACCTTCTTTCAGAACTGTGGTGACTGCCGATTTTTCCATCTCGATCTTCACGTTATCGGCCACTTTTACGATTACGGTTGTGTCTTTCACGTTGGAGATAAGCCCATGAATGCCTCCGTTCGTCACCACGCGATCGCCAGTCTTTAGACTCGCGATCAACTTTTGCTGCTGTTCCTGGCGCTTTTTCTGCGGCCGGAACATCACAAAGTACATGATGATGAAAATAAAAATGAACGGCACAAAAAATCCGATGCCGCCGCCGGGACCGGTTGGAGCGGGGCTTTGTGCCTGGGCTAGAAGCGCGGGGAGCATATTACCGGGATTGGAGAGCGCACCTTAAACCCGAAAGCGTCCGCTGCAATTCTTCTTTGACAGTTCGATGTAGGTGCTTGTGCCAAACACGGTCCAAATGATGGCCTCGATATAAACGCCGCTACAATTTCGCAAGATCGACATCGCGCACCTTATATTCCATCACGAATCCTCTCCGAAACTGGTCGAACGTTCCCCGTTCTATTTCCGTGCGGGCGCGATTCATCAGGGCCAGATAAAAATGCAAATTGTGCAGCGTGATCAAGCGCAGCCCGAGGATCTCTTCGGCCTTGACGAGATGACGAATGTACCCGCGAGCGAATTCGCGGCAACTGGGACAGGAGCAGTCTTCTTCGATTGGTTTTTTATCCAACGCAAACTCGGCATTTTTTAAATTGATGGTACCGCTTGCGGTAAACGCGGTTCCGTTGCGCGCCAGACGTGTCGGTAAAACGCAGTCGAACATGTCCATTCCGCGCGCGGTCATTTCCAGTAGCTGCGGCGGCGTACCAAGGCCCATCGCGTAACGCGGCCTATCTTTAGGCAAACACGGCTCGGCCGATTCCACCGCGCGCATCATTTCCTCTTCCGGCTCGCCCACGCTCACTCCGCCAATCGCGTAGCCGTCGAAATCAAGATCGGCAATTGCCTGTGCGCTTGATTTGCGCAGATCATCAAATGTCGCGCCCTGAACGATACCGAACAGAAGTTGGTCGGCTGTAGTGGCCGCCCTGCCGGCCGCAGCGTTTAGATTTGCAGGCAACACGGTCCGAGCCAGACTGGCATTTGCCTCTACCGCGCGCTTGCAACGTGCAGCCCAACGCGCAGTCATTTCCGCGCTGCGCGCCGCGTAATCGTATTCACACGGATACGGAGCACATTCGTCGAGCACCATCGCGATGTCGCCGTCGAGTGTTGCTTGGGTTTCCATCGCAATCTCGGGCGAAATGAATGCCGGCTGTCCATCGACGTGATTTTGAAATTGGGCGCCCTCTTCGGTGATCTTGCGCAACTTCGCGAGGGAAAAAATCTGGTAACCGCCGCTATCCGTCAGAATCGGTCCGTTCCAATTCATGAATTTGTGAAGTCCGCCAAAATCCCGGA
>QHON01000011.1 GCA_003218815.1 Verrucomicrobiota bacterium | reverse complement strand
TAATCATAATGCACCACGCCGGATTTGGGAGCGAGACGCGTGGCCGTTGCGTACTCCGCGCCGGCTTCATCTTTCTGACCGAGGCGTTCGAGAGCGTAACCGTATTCGGAATGAAACTCGCCATTGTTCGGGTCACTCCGTAAGGCTTGCTCCAGTTCGCTGCGCCCTTCACTCAATTGTGATTGCGCAATGAGAACTTGACCCAGGCCGTAATGGACTTCTTTCTCATTCGGGCTGAGGCGCAGAGCGATCCGGTACTCCTCTGCTGCTTTATCGAGACGATCCGCTTTGTGCAGGGCAAAGCCGTACTTCCAATGGGCGCGAGCGCTATTGGATAAATCAGACGCTATCCAAGCGTCTCGTTCCGTTTCTGGCATCTTGCTCCGCGTTTGCCCAATCCAGAGCGCCCCGAGAGGAATCACAAATACCGCAACCCATTTTAGCCCGTGCAATAGCCAACTGGGCAGGAATTCACGTGATGCCGCAGATACGTTTCCGCTGGCCAGACCGAGGTGTTCGCGCGTCGAGCGCTCGCGTACTTTCCAGATGAATCCGTCGTAATAAAAATGAAGAAGGCCCGATGCCGCCACCACACCGGTGAGGACACGCTTGATCGTCTCCACCTCAAGACGTGAATTGAAATAGGCGAGCGAACCGTAGGCAAAAACAAGCCCGATGTACAGCCCAATCAATGAGCCGCTCCGTCGAAAAACAAAGCGCATGAAGCCGCCGATGGAGCTGTCCTTCTCCACACGGCTACGATTGTAAATCCAAACAAGCGAGAGGTACTGCACATCGTGAAAAACCTCAAACAACGCGATCCCCGCCAGAATGTTGGTGACGGCGTTATTGCAGTACCACCAAAAAGCAATGCTCGTGACCAGCAGCGCCAGCTTGACCGGATTGGGACGTTTTCCTTCCGCCCACATTCGAGCAAAATTGAACAGAAACAAAACTGAGACTGCGATGGCGCCGGCTAGCATTACTTGCTGTGCGTTGTGCAGGAGCCAGGGCTGAATGAAGGGTCCGCCACTGGCGTAATACGTTTCGAGCGTGTCAGCCATGCGTTGCGAGGAAAGGAGCACCGCCGCCGCAAACCAGGTGGCACAAGCCGCGAAGTCGAGGCGACGCGTCAGCGTGGCGAAGGAGCCCGTCTTCGCGTCGTAGATTCGACAGAAGCCGTAGGTCTGCATCATCCCATGCCAGACACCCCAGAAGAAAACGACGAGAACGATCCCTTTCAGATCCCACCAGTAAAACGCTACGCAAACAGCGAGTAGAAAAATCGGCGCAAAAATGAAGCGCCAGCGAAACCGGTCGAACAGAGCGCGATCTCCGTAGGCGCGGATCATTCCCGGGAGGTGGTGGCCCATCGCGCCAAATGCGGCCACGAAAACGTAAATGTCTTGCGCGCTCCAGCGCGTCTGCGCCAGCAAGAACATCGGCACGAGAAAAAGTGGCGTCCCGACGTAAAGAATCAGGTCGCGCCAACTATTGAGAATCCACAGCGTCTTTTTGGGCGCCGCCTTAGGCGCAGCTGGAACAGTTTGCGCCCGTGAAAATGCGGTGACGTGCTGCATAGTTGACGGGTAAGTTTTCCTTAACTCGGCGCGAAAATCAACGATCCTCTACGAGATAGCCTCCTTGTTTAAGCGCCCAACTCGGGAATGCTGTGTGAAGGTAAAATAAAATTGTGAACCATCGCGACCGCGCTCGGCTTGCCACGCCGGTGCGATTTTGTCGAGCGGCTGTAAGGCACAGCAGGAATTACTGCGGTGGCTAAAGTTCGTCGCGAAGGAGCCGCTGCCAAATGCAACGACGTCTTCAACTGTGCCAAGCGCCGGTTTGGCGTAGAACGCAGCCGGCTCGATCTGTTCTGCCTTTAGTTGATTGCTCTGATTCCCGTTTAGTTTGCCAGGTATTTTCGCCGCGCCGTATGACTTTGTGCCGTTCGGACCAGTTGCCCAGGTAATCCATGGCTGTCCGGCGGAATTAAGTCCAAGTAACGCAATTCCGCTGTCTTTGCGGAAAGGGAAACCATTTAAGCTCAACCCGCCAATAGCGGCATCTCCGCAGACAACGATTGTCGATCTTTGGCCGGCATAGCGTCGCGCAACGGAAACCGCGCGGTCTAATTCTACTGTTTCGCTAAGCGTTCTTTCCCCGTTGTTTTCCTCCGCTGCTTTGCGCATCAGTCCTGCATCGACGACGAGCAAGTATCCGCCAGCGTTGTACTGAAGTAATTCAATCGCTCGACGCACCATATCGGAAAGACTCGGTTGCTGGCTGCGCTCTTCCATCTGGTTCGCGAACGCGAGTTCGATATTGCTAAAGGCACCGAAGAGTTTCGGCCGGCGCCACGCGGGAATCGCTTCAAGTTCGGCCCGCGTACGAACGATGTCGAAGCCGTTGCGACGCAACTCGAGTAAAAGATCGCGTCCGTCCTGTCTCTCTCCGCCCTTTGCGCTGGGGAGAAACTGCGCCGCTCCGCCGCCCATTGCGATGTCGATCTTTCCGCCATCGACAAATTCAGCTGCAATGCTGTCGACGTCGTTTGGATCAACCGGATGCGCATAAAAAGCCGCGTTGGTTGCGTCGGTCACTTTCACATCCGTTACAAGACCAGTCGCCCGTCGATTTTCCCGCGCTAATTCAACGATGCTCGTGATTGGTTTCCCGTCGCCGTTGATCGCGATCACGCGATTGGTCACTCTCACTCCGGTCGCAAGCGCGGTTGCGGCGGCAGCCTGGTCCGGAGCGGCGAAATCTTTCGAGGAATTGGTCAGCAAAGCCAGATGAGTCATCGAATCGAGGCTCAGGTGTCCACCTGCCCCGCCGGCATAGGCGCGTGTCGGTGCCAAACGGCCTGGAGCAAGTCCCTCTCCGATAAACAAGATAATTCCGAAAGGCTTCCGAATGACCCAGTGCTGAAAGTAAAGAACACCAAGCCCGGCGAACGCAAGGAGACAAAAAAGCGCGAGCAACTGATTGCGCCATTTCACGAGGGCGATGTAGGCGCGCATCCTTTGCCTTGTCAACGAAAGAACCGCTTGTCGACGTTCCTAATCATCGGCAAAGTGCGCCACATATGCCGGACCCAGTCATGCTCATCATTCGGGATGGTTGGGGCATTAATCCCGGCGGTCGGGAGAAGCGCGAAGAAAATGGAGACGCAACGCTTCTCGCGCGGACGCCGTTTCACGACACGCTCTACCGGGATTATCCAGGCGGTAAATTGAGCGCCAGCGGAGCCGATGTCGGTTTGCCGGATGGGCAAATGGGCAATTCGGAAGTTGGACATCTTAACTTGGGTGCCGGGAGGATTGTTTATCAAGACCTGACCCGAATTAACAAAGCGATCGCGGACGGCGAATTGGCGCGCAACCAAGTGCTGCAGGAGGCGCTCGCTGGTGCGCACGGCCACCGCCTTCATTTGCTCGGGCTCGTTTCCGACGGCGGTGTTCACAGCCACTACTTACATCTTATTGCACTCGCAAACGCGGCCAGGGAAGCGGGCGTCAAGGAAATCTTCGTTCACGCTTTCACTGACGGACGGGATACCTCCCCGACGGGTGGAGCAGGCTATTTAAAAACTTGCACCCAGGAGCTCGAGAAGAGCGGCGCCAAGATCGTGACGGTTGTGGGCCGTTACTTTGCAATGGATCGCGACCGACGGTGGGACCGCACGAAAAGAGCTTGGGACGCAATTGTTCTAGGTCGTGGCGAGCTCTGCAAATCATCTCCCTCCGCAGCGGTTGGTCGGCAATACTCGCTTGGCAAGACCGACGAATTTATGCCGCCGCTTATTTTTTCTTATGCGGATGAGCAACGCGTGCGGGATGGCGATTCTGTTTTGTTTTTCAACTTCCGCGCCGATCGCGCGCGACAATTGTCGCAAGCCTTTTTGCTCAAGGATTTCGATGGCTTCGATCGCGAAGTGTGGCCCGAAGTTCATTTCGTCACTCTCGCGCAATACGATGTGACCTATTCTTCCCCCTTCATTTTTCAGCCCATGGAGCTCGCCCACATCTTAGGCGAAGTCGTGAGCGTAGCTGGCAAATCGCAACTGCGCATCGCGGAGACAGAAAAATACGCCCACGTGACTTACTTTTTTAACGGTGGAATCGAGCGCCCTTTCCCCGGCGAAGACCGAAAACTTGTCCCGTCGCCAAAGGTTGCGACCTACGATCTGCAGCCGGAAATGAGCGGACGCGAAGTGACCGACGAGGTCCTCGCGCGCATGGCAAATTACGATCTGATTATTCTTAACTTTGCCAATCCGGATATGGTCGGGCACACCGGCGTTCTCGATGCCGGAATCAAGGCGGTGGAAACGGTGGACGAATGTATCGGCCGCATCGTCTCCAAACTTCTCGAGCTCGATGGCAAATGCCTCGTCACAGCCGACCACGGAAATTGCGAGCAGATGCGCAACGCCGACGGCTCACCCAACACTGCGCACACCAAATATCTTGTGCATTGTATCTATGTCGCCAAAGACGCGCAAAAGTTTCGTCTCCGCGACGGAATCCTCGCCGATGTCGCACCAACACTCTTATTTTTGCTCGGATTGCCGCAGCCAAAGGAAATGACCGGGCACAATTTACTCGTGCCCATTTCCCAGAAGACCGGGATCTCCTAGAAAGATCGACAATCTGCGGCCACTATCTCGTCGAACGTGATTTCCAATTGTCGATTGAATGCTCGCGTCCCAGCCGCAGCGATTCGCTGCAAAAAGCGAATTCGATTTTCCGGCGTTGTTTCCTGCCAAACCGGCCTCCGCATGAGTGTAAGTGTACCATCGGATTCCACAAGAGCGCCCCATCCGACCGGGACTTCCGAATCACGGAATAACTCCATGGGGAGGACCAGAAGATATAAATTTGCGCAGTGGTAGCGAATTAGTTTGTCGAACTTGGTGCAGTCATAGAGGCGATTTTGCTGCGCTTTCAGCTCGCACAAGACTCGCGCATAACCTCGGTGACCGATCGCGGTGAAATCGTGCGAGTCGAATTCAGGAAATAGCGAATCACCGTTCCGCAAATTCGGGTAATGGACACGCAAGCGCGTTTCGAGAATTTGGCGCCGGTGGCAAAGGGCCTCGAGGCGCTGGCGTGCGGTATTACTATGGCAGTTGTCCCGTCGCAAATCGCAAAGCGCTTGCTTGCATTCAAAGATTGCCGTCGATCCAATCTTTTTCGGCTGTGGCCGATAGGCAGCCACATCGGCGCGATACCGACATTGAGGTAAGGTCACTTCCATTGCGCAAGCGGAATAGCCATGTGCTTGAGCCCAGAGGAAAGCGAGACGCTTGAGCCGGGAATGCCTCGCGGTTTCGCCGTGGGCGTTAGTTACTCCCGCAGCCATTTCGCGAGCTCGCGCGCCCAATAAGTAATGATGATGTCTGCCCCGGCGCGCCGGAGCGCAGTCATGATCTCGATAACAGCGACGCGTTCCTCAACAATCCCTTTTTCGGCGGCTGCTTTGAGCATTGCGTACTCACCGCTCACATGATAAGCCGCGGTCGGCTTTTTAAAGCGCTCATGTACTCGCCATAAGATGTCGATGTACGGCAAGGCGGGTTTCACCATCACGATGTCCGCCCCTTCGTCGATATCCAGAGCCACCTCACGCAGCGCTTCGTCCGCGTTGGCGTAATCCAATTGGTAGGAACGACGATCGCCAAATTGCGGAGGGCTCTCGGCTGCCTCACGAAACGGACCGTAAAAAGCCGACGCAAATTTGGCCGCATAACTCATAATCCCAGTTTGATCGAAGCCGCCGGCATCGAGCGCGTTGCGAATAGCGCCGATCCTGCCGTCCATCATATCACTGGGTGCGACCAGGTCCGCGCCGGCCGCGGCATGAGAAAGTGCAGTTTTAATCAAAAGCTCGACAGTTTCATCATTGAGTACGTGGAAGTGGTCGCCATCGACTCGCGTTACGCCGCAGTGCCCGTGGCTCATATATTCGCACAAACAGACATCAGTGATTGCGATGAGACCCGGGCATTTTCCTTTGATGGCTTGTAGCGCCTTCTGAACGACCCCGTTTTCTGCGTATGCACTGCTTGCCTGTTCGTCTTTTCTCTCCGGAATTCCAAAAAGCAGGACCGCTTGCAGGCCGACATCCTGGGCGCGCTGGGCGTCATCGACAATTTCCTTCAGGGAAAGCTGAAAAACGCCCGGCATGCTCGCGATCGGTTGCCGCCGCTCCAATTTTTCGCTTATAAAAAGCGGCAAGACGAAATCATATGGGCTTAGTCGTGTCTCCCGGACGAGATTTCGCAGAGCTGGGGAACGCCGTAAACGGCGCGGGCGATGCACCAATTTTCTCACGAGCGAAAGCGTACCCGTTTGACTAAACGCCGCAAGCTTGACGGGAAGAAGCGTTCCATGTAGCGCCTGCTTGGCAGCCCAATATGACTCGTCCGATCCTGACCCGCCCGCTCGACTACTTGCTAGTCGATATCAGCAACTCCTATACGAAACTTGTTTTTGCATCGACAAAGCGGATTTCAACTCCCGTTCGGATCGTTACTAACAAGCTTTCAAGCAGTGTGTTTTCGCGATTCTTAGGACAGCGAACGGTCCGGAAGGTAGTCGTCTCATCGGTGGTGCCCAAAAAAAATCGCACGATTTCGAAGGTCGCCGGAAAAACGAGAGTCCTCTGGTTAAATTCGACCGTGAAACTTGGCGTGGGGATTGATTATCCGGCCCCGGAAACTATCGGAGCCGACCGCCTGGCGAATGCCGCGGCCGTCGCAGCACTTTACGGTTGTCCCGCCATCGTCGTGGACTTCGGCACGGCGGTGACTTTTGACATCGTTTCCGCTCGCCGCAACTACATCGGCGGTGTAATCGCGCCGGGGCTCGAGGCGATGACCAATTTTCTTTACCAGCGAACGGCTCTCTTGCCGAAGCTCTCTTTGAAAGAGCCGGGACGCGCGATCGGAAGATCGACAATCGATGCGATGTTGTCCGGCGCGGTATTTGGGTATCGCGGATTGGTCCGCGAGATTCTTACCCGGATCAGAGCGGAGCGCTTTTCGCGGAGGAAGCTTTACGTCGTGGCCACAGGTGGTTATGCGCGACTCATCGCAGCGCAGTTACCAGAGATCACCGCAGTCTGTCCACACCTCACTCTGGAAGGATTACGGATCGTAGCGAATCTGAATTCCTGACTAGGAAGATTATTCCGTTGTTGACTAGAACGTCGTTGAGGCGTACCGGGAACCGTTTTGACGAACTAAGATTGAAAATCACGTCGTCGATTGGAAATTTGAACTTGTCATTGGCAGTGAGGAAAGCTTCTATCGTTATTACATGAGGATATTAAAAATTACTGCGGTTGTAGCGTTGGCGCTCAGTTCGTTTGCAGCAGAGAATGTCGCACCCACGAAAACGGAACTGGAGGAAATGTATAATAAGGCGTTCCGCGATTTCGATGCGAACAACTTCCCCCAAGCATTAAAGGAACTCGACGCGATCGATGCCCGCCAGCCCGAGCTCGCGCCATCTCAAAATTTGCGCGGCGTGATCCTGATGCGGCAAGGCATCTACGACAAAGCGGAGGCGGCCCTGCTCGAGGCGGCTCGGATCGATCCTAAGTTCTGGAATGCGCGCTTCAACTTGGCGGAAATTCCGTTTCTCAAAAAAGATTGGGCGGAAGCGCGCAAGCGGTTTGAACAGCTCCTTTCGAGCAGCCACTCTGATCTGGCGAGTGAAGCGTCGCAGCTCATTCAATACAAGGTTCTCCTGACTTACCTGCTCGAAGGAAAGGAGAACATGGTCGATTCCATTCTGGCCAAGCTGGAGCTTACCCCCGATACGCCGGCTGTAGACTATGTAAAAGCGGCCGTCGCGCTCCAACACAAGAGTGAAAAAGAAGCAAAAGATTGGATGGCAGTAGCAGAGAAGAATTTTTCGCCGCAACTGAACAAACTCTTTGCAGAATCGCTGTTCGAAGTCGGCTGGCTGGAAAAACCGACTGGCCAGGCGCGGGCCTCGCTGCCCTTAATGACGGCCGCCGAGCGCTCGGAAAAAACAAAGGCCGTAGCGCATTCAAAATTCGAGCAAGCTCAGCAGGCGCTGCGGCGGCGCGATTTCGGGACTGCTGGTAAACTAGTCGACGAAGCCGATCGGGCGGAGCCGAATCAACCGACGACTCT
>QHON01000010.1 GCA_003218815.1 Verrucomicrobiota bacterium | reverse complement strand
AAGTCATCCACATCAAACCGCCAATTATCGTTAGGCAATTGGCAATCGAGCTTGGATTAAAGCCGCATCAACTCATCGCGGAGCTGATGACATTCAACATCTTCGCGAATATCAACCAAACGATCGAGCCGGATATCGCGTCGAAGATCGCCGAGAACCACGGATTCGTCCTGGAGAAAGAACGCCGCGAGAAAGGCGCCGGTGTCCACAAGGTCGAGCAGGTTGTGGTCGCGCCCCCTCCGCCCGTCATTGAAAAGGAAGAGGAACTCAAGCCGCGCGGTCCGATCATTACGTTCATGGGACATGTGGACCACGGCAAGACTTCGCTGATGGATGCGATTCGCAAAACGCGGGTGGCCGCAGCCGAAGCTGGCGGAATTACACAGCACATCGGCGCTTATAGCGTCGATCACAACGGAACGAAAATCACCTTTATCGACACCCCGGGCCACGCCGCTTTCACCGCGATGCGCGCGCGTGGTGCTAACGTGACCGACATCGTCGTGCTGGTAATCGCGGCGGATGATGGCATCATGCCGCAAACAATAGAGGCGATTAATCACGCCAAGGCCGCGCCCCATGTGAAAATCATGGTCGCGCTTAACAAGGTCGATCTCCCCTCGGCCAACATCGACAGGGTGAAAAAACAATTGCAAGAGCGCGAGCTCACGCCGGAGGATTGGGGAGGCGAAACGATCGTTTGTCCCGTCTCCGCCACGAAAGGCACCGGTATCGATCACCTGCTCGAGATGATGACGCTGCAAGCGGAAGTGATGGAACTTAAAGCATCGCCCAGTGCCACTCCGCGCGGCACAGTAATTGAAGCGCAAATCGAAGCAGGGCGTGGTCCCACCGCCACCGTTATCGTGCAAATGGGAATGTTAAAGATCGGCGATCCTTTCATTTGCGGCGATTACAGTGGCAAAGTGAAATCGCTCCTGGACGATCGCGGCCAACCGATCAAGAAAGCTGGTCCCTCTACCCCGGTGAAAGTCCTCGGTTTCACGGGGCTGCCAAACGCGGGCGATGAACTTCTCGTCATGGACTCGGAACGCTCGGCAAAAACTCTGGGTGAGGAACGTTTGCTCACGAAGCGCGCGGATAAGTTGACCGTGCCACAACGCGCCACGCTTGAGAGCCTACTCGAAGCGGCCGACGGGAAAAAGGTTTTACGCATCGTTTTGAAATGTGACGCGCAAGGCTCGCTCGAGGCATTGGTCGGTGCACTGGAACAGATCGAAAGTAAAAAGATCGACTTGGAAATCATTCACTCAGCCGTCGGGCCCATTTCTGAATCGGACATTTTGTTGGCGAGCGCATCGAACGCGGTCGTGGTTGGCTTTAATGTGAAGGTCGAGAACATGGCCGTTTCCGCGGCAAGACGGGAGGGTGTCCAAGTCAAGCTTTACAGCATCATTTACGAACTGCTCGATCAAATCAAAGAAGCGATGGCCGGTTTGCTCGAGCCCGAACATCGAGAGACGGTGATCGGGCATGCCGAAGTGAAACAGGTTTTCGAACTGAGCAAGGGTATTGTTGCCGGCTGTCTCGTCACCGATGGTCGCATAGCCCGCGCCGCGCGCGCCCGGGTGGTGCGGAAACGGCAGCCAGTTTACGACGGCGGGATTTCGACGCTGCGCCGTTTTCAGGATGACGTGAAAGAGGTGCGTTCAGGCCTTGAATGCGGCATCAAGCTCGGCGATTTCAGCGAATATCAAGTGGGCGACATTATTGAGTGCTACCAACTTGAAGCGATCGCCCAGAAACTCTAAAGAAAAAGTTGAGAGTCGGTAGTTGAGAGCTGAGAGATTGGTAATTACCCGTTCTTTTTCTCAACCATCAACACTCAGCTCTCAACTGCTCCAAACATGAAACACCGAATGCTACGCGTAAACGAGCTCTTGAAACGAGAACTGAGCGGAATCATCGCGCGTGAAATAAGTTTCGCAGGCGCCCTCGTCACTATCAACCATGTCGATGTCAGCGCGGATCTAAAGAATGCGCATGTATTTGTCAGCGTTCTTGGACCTGATCTCGGCGAGTGTGTCATAAGCAAACTCGCGTCTCATCGTGCAACTTTGCAAGCTGAGCTGGCCCGTCATGTCACTATGAAATACACGCCGCATCTCATTTTTCATCTCGATGATTCCATCGAACGCGGCGCCCGCGTCATTGAAATTCTGCAAGAGATCGAAACGCCACGCAGCGATCACGAGTGAGCGCGGCACGATCCAAACTCGACCAAATCGGACGGGTATTGCGGGAGAATGAGCGTTTCGCGGTCTTAAGTCACGTTCGCCCCGATGGCGACGCGCTTGGCAGCCAGCTCGCGCTCGCACTTTCGCTTCAGCAGCTCGGGAAGAAAGTTCGGGTGTGGAATGAAGATGGAATGCTTGAGAAGTATTCCTTCCTGCCGCGCGGGGATTTATTAACCAAGCCGCCCCACACTGCCGAAGATGTCGATGCTGCGATCGCGCTGGATACGGCAATTCAAAATCGACTCGGAACAGCATTTACGGCCGTTCGCTCAGCGAAAATTTGGATCAACATCGATCATCATCTGAGCAACCCAGGCTACGGTGACCTTGTTCATGTCGATCCAACCGCGCCCGCTACCGGACAAATTATTTTTGACCTGATCAAAAGTCAGGATTTCCCATTTGATCGCGAGATCGCCGAAAATCTTTACGCTGCTATCTCCACCGACACTGGATCCTTTCAATATCCTAAAACGAGCGCACGCACTTTCGAGGTTGCGGCGGAGCTCGTCTGCACCGGCATTGACGTTGGACAGTTAAGCCAGCAGCTCTATGAGAATTATCCACGACGCCGAGTGGAACTACTGCGAGAACTGCTGCGCACTATGCGTTTTGAACGTGACGGCCGTGTCGCAAGTTTTAGCCTGTCCTTACAGACGGCCGCGGAGCTGCAGGTTCTTCCGGAAGACAATGAAGGCTTAATCGATCACCTTCGCGCGATCCGCGGCGTTATCGTCGCCGTCTTTTTCGAAGAACTGGCCGACGGCAAAGTGCGGGTCAGCATGCGCTCGAAAAGTGATGCCGTTGATGTCTGTGCCATCTGTCAGAAATTTGGCGGCGGGGGGCATACCCTCGCGGCGGGCGCACGCGTGCGCGGAACACTCGCCGAAGTCGAAAGGAACGTTCTGGAGGAAATTTGTGACGTCGTTAAGTCCCACTCTTGATGGCGTCCTGCTCGTGGACAAGGCCGAAGGGATGACTTCGCATGACGTCGTCGCGCTAGTCCGCCGGAAGCTCGAGATAAAAAAAGTGGGCCATTGCGGAACCCTCGACCCGATTGCAACCGGTTTGCTTCTCTTGACGATTGGACGCGGAACAAAGGTCCAGGATTTGCTCATGAGCGAAGATAAGGAATATGCTGGCACCCTTACACTCGGCATCACGACCAGCACGCAAGATCGACAAGGCAAAATCGTGAACCAGCGCGAGGTGCCGCCGCTCGATGAACCCGCGATTCGTGGAGCGTTCGAAAAATTCCGAGGCGATTTCTATCAAATGCCCCCGATGGTGTCGGCGAAAAAGCACGCTGGCGTTCCCCTTTATAAACTGGCGCGGCAAGGACGAGTCGTCGAGCGCGAGCCACGACTCGTCCATGTCTACCGCTACGGCATTAATTGCATCGCGCTTCCAGAAATCGACTTCAACGTCGTTTGCAGCAAAGGCTTTTATGTCCGCACGTACGTTCACGACATCGGTGAGGAGCTCGGTTGTGGCGCGCATCTAAAATCGCTTCGGCGCCTAAAGTCCGGACGCTTCGATATCGATCAAGCAATCGGCGTTTTGCAAATTAAAGATGCTTCGCGTGAGGAGATTCTGAGCCGAATCCTTAGCCTTCCGGAAGTTTCGCGCATGCGCGGTGCGTAGATTGAGAATGGAAGTCCTTCGTTCAATCGTGGATCTGGAGAGTCTGCGCGGGCCACTTTTCCTGGCGATTGGAGTTTTCGACGGCGTGCATCTTGGACATCAAGCTGTGATTTCCACCGCTACGCGTCACGCCGGTTCGGCGGATGGAGCCCCGCTCGTTGTGACGTTTGATCCGCACCCGGTCAAAGTGCTGCGTCCGCACAATGCGCCTCATCTGCTCACTGCCACGCAACACAAAATTGCTTTAATTCGTGACTTGGGAGTGGAACATCTCCTCGTAATCAACTTCGACAAAAAATTCGCCGCCACTTCGCCAGAAAAGTTTGTCGAAGAACTCCTCGCACATTCAAGACCGCTGCGCGAAGTCTGCGTCGGCCACGAATGGTCATTTGGGAAAGATCGACGCGGGAATCTCGATCTTCTCAAAAGACTTGGCGCACAATTTGATTTCAATGTGGTCGGAATTCCGCCCGTGCTCGTAAGTGGCGAAGTGGTTAGCAGCACCGCCATCCGGCAGGCGGTGGAAAAAGGCGACTTCCCGAAAGCAGCGGAAATGCTCGGTCGTGAGTACACCATTCTCGGCATGGTTACGCGCGGCGACAATCTTGGAAAAAAAATCGGATTTCCAACTGCGAACCTGAGCGCGCACAGCGAGCAGTTTCCACCAAACGGCGTTTATCTCGCCAAAGCATGGATCCGCGGCGTTTCATATCACGGTGTCATCAATCTTGGTTATCGCCCGACAGTTAGCAGCGGCAAATCCGAACGCGTGCTTGAAATTCATCTACTCGACTTTAATCGCGACATTTATGGCGAAGATGTCGAGGTGCAATTCGTGAGCTACCTGAGGCCGGAAAAGAAATTCGACAATGTCGATGCGCTCGCCCGTCAGATCGCACTTGACGTCCAACAGGCCCGCGAGTTGTGCGGGGCATAACTGAGACTCCGGTTCAAAACCGCAATCCGACAAGATCTCGCACCTCTGGCGTCTTGCGGATAGCAAAGATGACAGCGAAGGCGCCAATCACCAGGCCGCAACCGAACGCGAACACGAGCAACAGCCAAATCGGGAAGTTCGACAACTGGACCATGCCTTCGCGGACAAAGCGGCCGCCGCCGGAAAGCAGGTAGGCAACTCCGCTTCCGAGTACTGTCACGCCGAGCAGAACCATTGCACGCAGCCATCGCGGTTCGCGCCGCGCTACGGGCAACTTGGCCATAACGCGGGCGGTAAATCCCTCGTCGTCGATATACGGCGCCGCTTCGCGTAATTGTCGATCTAGCGTGTCGTCGTCGATCATTGTGTTTATTATATCAATTTGGTCCCCACGCGGCCAGTGTGCGCTTCAGTTTCTCGCGGCCGCGCAAAACGTTGGTCTTCACGGTGCCAAGCGGAATATCGAGGACGCGCGCGGCTTCATCATGGGACAATCCGTTTTGGCAGCAAAGCACCACGGCGGTGCGCTCGTGCAATGGAAGTAAACTCAGCGCATGCATAAGATCGTGTATCAAACCGGGATCGACGGTCCGCGGATCGTGCTCGGCTTGCAACCGCTCCTCATCCACGCCGACAAGCTCTTTGCGGCGGCGCGCATCCTCGCGAAAACAGTTGTAAGCGATTCGGTAAAGCCATGTGGAAAAGCGCGCGTCGCCACGAAAGCTCCGGATGTTCTTGTAAGCGCGGAGAAAAGTTTCCTGCGCCAGATCGTCGGCGAGGGCGATATCGGTGCGTGTGAGTTGCCGAAGCAGACCGCGCACGCTCGATTGGTGCCGCCGCACCAGTTCGCCGAACGCGTGCTGATCGTCGTCGGCAAGAACTCGCGCGATGAGGCCCGCATCTGTGAGCTCCACGGCCGCAGATTATGATGCTGACGGCGGATTGTCTTTCTTTGTCTCGAGCTTCCATATAATCAGATAACCAAGCCCGATCAGAAAGGGAATCAGCCCTAATGACCATATGCCGCCTTCCCAATCGTTCACGGCACCAAAGAAGATCATCGCACCGAGACCAATCATGGCCCAAATAACTCCACGCCGCACATCCGACCGCCGGCGCACGGCTCGCGTGGCCGGTGCAAGCAGTTCTGCGGGAACCGGCTGACCTTTCTCCACCATCATTCGGATGGTGCGCTGCCGCATACGGCTTACTACAAGAGCGAATATCCCTATCGTGATCACGATCAGCACCGGTGCGCCGAATACCGTCAGAAACACGATTGCCACGATTGGACAGCGCCTTCAATCATGATGCCGTGTTGGCCGCGAAACTTTTTCTCCAGCTTCTCGTGGATCCTGTCGGCGAGATCCGATGGGGAGATGCTGGCGGTAACTGAAGCTGTTGCTGGCGCTGAAGGCGTCGGCGACGGCGACGGGGTCTGCGCGGACAAGCCCATGGCTAGCGCAATCGAGCAAATACCGACAATCATTAAGCTTTTCATAACGGTTCTCTGAACATGGGATGCGCTTAACGTCCTGTTTGGATTCAATTATTCGAATATTCCACTTTGCGGAGCAATTAAAAAGGTTGCGTCGCGACGACCGCTGGACATTATTTCTTCCCTCTCAAAACGCGGGTGTAGCTCAGTGGTAGAGCACCTCCTTGCCAAGGAGGACGTCGCGAGTTCGAGCCTCGTCACCCGCTGATTTTTCTTGTAGCCGCTGCGCTGTGCGAAGCGCTGCGCTGATTTGTAAACAGCGGCGCATCGCGTCGCCCGCAGGGCGACGGCTACAGCATCACAAAATCGGATTGCCCCGAATGCACGCGTGCCTGTAGACTGGCGCCATGAAAATCACGTCGCTCTTCCCCTCGTCATTCGGCGTGCTCGCCGTCACGTTTTTCTGTTTCGCTTCGACTGCGAGTGCGGTCGATGAACCAAAAGATAAAACCCCGTGGAAAATTACGGGCCAACTCGAAGAAGCCTGTTCGTGTGACGCAGCGTGCCCCTGTTGGTTCGGTTCCAAACCGACCAAGATGACCTGTGGTGGCGGCCAGGTACTCTTCATTGAAAAAGGCAATTACGGAAAAGTGAAACTCGACGGACTTGCCATCGCCAGCATCGGCCAAAGCCCCGAAGGCCAGACGATGATGGAGGCGTTCGGGAACTGGAACTTCGCCTACAATTACATCGACGAAAAGGCCACTCCTGAACAGCGAAAAGGGTTGGAAGCGGTCGCTGCGAAGGTGTTAACACCGGGCGCATCGAAGAAGACCGAAACACGTTATGTGCCGATTACCCGAAAAATCGAGGGCAAAAATCATGAGATCACCCTTGGGCAGTATGGTACGTTTCGCGGTCACCTGGTCGAAGGCGGCCTGGGTGGCGCTCCGAAAATTGCGAATCCGCCTGGGGCCGATCCGCTTCATCACGAATATGCGCAGGGGCGCACTTCAAAGATGACCTACAACGACGCAGACCAAAAGTGGTCCTGGGACAACTCGAACTATATGTTCGGGACCTTCACGGTCGATAATGTCCAATACGAAAAATACGCCGCCGGTCTTGCCCAAAAGATGGCGCAAATGAAGGACGAAAAAGGCCCCGAGAAAAAATAGCGCTCAGTCGCGTCCATTGAAAAAGTAGGGCGACATTGGACGCCGTCCCTCCAAAAGAATTTGACGCGACGGATAGCCGATAGCTACGTTCCCCCAGCCTTTGGCGGCTTCGGTTTCTCTGCATAAAACGCGGTTTAATCATAAGCCGCTCGAGCAATTATGCAGCCTGAAGAACTTTCCTACGCTATTGTCACTCCTTATTCGATGCGCAAATCGCGCACCGGTGGGATCGTTGGACGGTTAATATCGCGCACGGGGCTCGATCTGGTTGGTGGACGCATGTTTGCGCCAAGCGCGGAATTGGCAAAGCGCTACGTCGAGACAATCGTGACGGAAACCGATGCCCAACATCGCGCGACGCAAGAATTGATTCGCGATTATGTGCTGAAAAATTTCGCCGGGAAAATCAATGGCCAGCGGCCCCGTGTATTGCTACTGGTTTTTCGCGGTGCCGATGCCGTGGAAAAGATTCATCGCACGGTCGGTCACATTGTGCATGAGCGCACCAGCGGTGAGACAATTCGCGACACATTTGGCGACTACATCACGGACGACTCGGGAAAAGTAATCTACTTCGAGCCGGCCGTTCTGACGGCTTTCGATCCAAAAACAGTTGAACACGATTTAAAGCTGTGGGCCGATTTTTCTGATCGTGACGGCGGAATCCTGGACCATGTCATCAATTTCCCGGGCGAAGCAGAGGTCGAGAAGACGCTCGTGCTGATTAAGCCGGACAACTTCAAATTTCCAAATTTACGGCCCGGCGGCGTCATTGAGGTCTTTTCTCGCTCTGGCCTCTTGATCATCGGTTTCAAAGTTCATCGGATGACCGTCGCGCAAGCGGAGGAGTTCTACGGACCGGTGTTGCCGGTTCTTGAGCAAAAACTGGGTCCAGCAAGCGGCCGGGATAATTGGGAAGGCATTGTGGAATTCATGGCGGGAAGGAGACCGAGCGAATGTCCACCGGAGGACCGCAATACGCCCGGGACGGAAAAATCCATTGCCATCGTTTATCAGGGCGTGGATGCCGTGCATAAAATTCGCGACGTGCTTGGCCCAACCGATCCAGCCAAGGCGCCCCCCGGCTCGATCCGGAAAGAGTTTGGTCAGACCATTATGATTAATGCTGCGCACGCTTCCGATTCTGCCGACAACGCGAAACGCGAAATGGGGATCATTCGAATCGGCGAGAATAATTTCAAACCTCTGATTGAAAACTTCTACCGTCGCCGATAGTTTGCGCTCCCATTTTGAACAACGTCATACCTGGTCCTACTGTCATGGAAATTTCCGCACGCGCCGCTCAACTCAGCCCTTCGCTCACCCTATCAATCGATAGCAAGGCCAAAGCAATGAAGGCCGAGGGCATCGATGTTTGTGGCTTCGGTGCAGGCGAGCCCGATTTCGACACGCCTGAATACATTA
>QHON01000009.1 GCA_003218815.1 Verrucomicrobiota bacterium | reverse complement strand
TGCTCGATTGCATTTTCACCGACAAACAAGCGCGCGCTGTTTCAGTCGATTCCGCCGCCATTATCGAGGCGCTCCGCAAAGTTTATGATGCGGGCGCGCTCGCAGACGAACTGGAAGCCATAAACAGGTAGGGACGCCGCGCTGCGGCGTCCGGACGGCGCGGCGCACCGTCCCTACCATGGCTCCGCGATGAAAACATACGGCCAGTCTTCGTTTCGTTGCACAAGTCCAGCTCGCACCGGATTTGCGAGAATATAGTCGGCCTTCTCGCGAAGGCTTTCTTCTTTGCGAAGACGGTGTTCAAAGAAATCGCGCTGCCAATCAATCTTCAATGTCTTAGCAGTCCACTCCTTCCACTTGCTCACGATCGTCTGCGTGCGTTCGTCAACATCCGGAAACCAGAGGACCAAGTGCACATGATCGGGCATCACGACGGCGAGCCGGACGTACCAGCTCCCTTTTGCATTTCGGTATTTGATTGTCTCGATCAGATCGCTCGCGATTTGGTCGTGCGCCAGCTGATTGATTCCGCGTTGAGCGCAACAGATCGTAATGAAGTAACAGGTCTTGCTCGGATCGACCCACAACGGGATATCGTGTGGTAATCGTTTGCGGTTGGGAACCTTCACTGAAAACTGCGCTTCCGGTGGTAGGGACGCCGCGCTGCGGCGTCCGGACGGCGCAGCGCACCGTCCCCACCATCAAAGCTGTTTGAGCAACTTTTTCCACCGCGCCCACGCTTCCTCGCGCGCTTTCTTGTCACCTTCGCGCATGTTCGGGTTAGCTGGTTCGCCGGAGCGCATGAATCCGTGGCCGGCGCCTTTGTAAATCACGGGCTCGTATTTTTTGCCGGCGGCTTTCATGAGCTCTTCCGCTTTGGGAATCGTCGCGTTTACCCGCTCATCGTTCTCGGCGTAGAAACCGTAAACCGGACACGAAATGTTCGCGACTTGCTCGGGCGACTCTGGTGGCGCGCCGTAAAATGAATAAGCCGCTTTTAACTTCGAGTTCATATTTGCGTACATGAACGCCCATCCCCCGCCCCGACAAAATCCACAGACAGCAAGCGTGCCGTTGCACGCCGGAATTTTGAGCGCGTAATCGGCGGTCGCGTCGAGAACCGTTTTGATCTGACCTTGCGTCACGGCCGAGATCGCTTTGCTCGCGCCATCGGCATCTTCAAACTTTTGACCATTGAGAAAATCGGGCGCAATCGCGATGACTCCGTTTTCGGCCAGCTCATCGCACATGCTGCGCAGCCAATCAGTCAGCCCAAAAATTTCCTGAATGACCAGAACGGCCGGGGCTTTGTCTTTACGCTCGGGATAAACCACGAAGGCTTTGATCGTGCCGTCGCCTGACTTGATATCGACCCATTCGCCGTGGCGTGGCGAATTGTTCAGGCGGTCCTTGCCGAAATCTTTGTACTCCTGTGCGGAAAGCGATTGTCCCCCGTGGCAAGCAAACATGAGTCCTACGATCAAGCGGACCAAGCAATAAACCGGATCGGCAAAACGATTGAGCCAATTCATCCGTCGTGATTGAAGATGTCGATCTTAGCGTTCGGTCAAGCGACCGGCGGTGTCGTTGTTGAAGTTCTGCCCTTGCACCACAGCGCGTCGATGCTCCAACGGCCAGGACCGTAAAAGAAGATGAACAGGAATACCCAGCAATAAAATACCGCAAGCTCACCATTGTTAGAAAACGGGGACGGCTTCATTGTCGCGAGCGGAAAAAACTTCGCCATAGGTGTTGTTGCATTCGCCACATGGAACATGAAATAGGCCACGGCCATTTCACCGCTGCAGATGAACGCACTAACGCGCGTGAGCAAGCCGAAGGCAATCAGAAATCCACCAATAAGTTGAATCCAACCGCCAGTCTGTGACAGCGGATTATTCGAACCAGGCATCCCGCCAAACATGCCCAGAACCAATTGCGCCCCATGACAGGCAAACATCAGTCCAACGATCAGCCGCATCAGAGAATAAACAGTGTCCGTGTAGCGATTGAGAGAATTCATAGTTTGGAAAGGCTGGTGGTGTCGATCTTAAGGACTCGATGGCGTCGTTACGGGGGTACTTTTACGGGCCAACAACGCGTCAATGCTCCAACGGCCGGGTCCGTAGAAAACCATAAAGAAAAATATCCAGCACAAAACCACGGCCAGTTCTCCTTTATTCAGAATGGGAAAAAATTGGTCGATAGGCGTCCCGGCATGGGCGAGAGCCTTGCCTGCGGCGTGGACCATGAAATACGCGACAGCCATTTCGCCGCTCGAAACGAACGCGGCCAGGCGCGTGAACAAACCAAATGCGATCAAGAAACCGCCAACAAGTTCCACAATTCCGCCGACGAGCATCAGGCCATGTGCGCCGCCGTGTCCACCACCGGGAAAACCGAGAAGCTTTTGACCGCCGTGACATGCATAGACCAGCCCCACGACTAGCCGCATGATACAGTAAACTGGGTCTGCAAATCGATTCAGAAAGTTCATCCGGCGAGGTTGATGATGTCAATCCTGTCTGTCAAGAAATTCGCGCGCTAGCGAATTTCCAGGGTAGCGCGCGCTGGTTTTGGCGTCTCGCGAAAACGATCTTTAAATCTTGGTGATGATTTCGCGATTGGATAGGAAAGTACGCGGATAGCTACGCTGCTTTCTTTGCAGGTTGCTTCTGTTTCCTGCGGGATTTGGCGCTCGCTTTTCTCTTTGCGCCGGTCTGCTCAAGGCTCTTCTGCAAGACTGAAACGAGATCGATTACTTTGGTTGGTTGTTTCTTGGGCTTCGGCTTTTCTTCAATTTCTTTTCCGCCGGCTTCCACTTTTTCCTCGATCACCTCCATGAGCGCTTCGCGGTAATCGTCCTTGTACTTTTCCGGATTCCATTTCGAGCTCATGCTGTCGATAAGCGCTTTGGCCATGTTTATCTCGCGTTTTCCGGGCTCGATTTTCTTCGGAACGTGAAGCTGGTCACTGTCGGCAAGTTCTTCAGCAAAATGCATCAGCTCGAGAACAAGGACGCCGTCCTCCGCTTTTACGCCGGCGAGGTACTGACGCGTTTTGATTACGACCTTGGCGATTCCCACTTTTTTGCTCTCCTCGAGAGCATCCCGCAAAAGCACGTAGGCTTTGTCGCCTCCTTTTTGGGGCTCCAAATAGTAAGGCTTGTAGAAAAACATCGGATCTATGTCTTCTTGATCGACAAAATCCTGGATATCCACGGTCTGGGTCGCTTCCAGATCGACCCGCTGAAAATCTTCATTTTTCAGCACGACGTATTTTCCTTTCTCGTACTCGTAGCCTTTCACAATCTCGTCCCACGGTACTTCTCTGCCGTCCTTTTCAGCGACTCGCTTGTAATTGACCGGGCTAAGATCGCTGCGGCGCAGCAAGCGAAAGCTGAGTTCCTCTTTTCGCGTCGCCGGGTAAAGAGCGATCGGAATGTTAACCAACCCGAAACTGATGCTGCCTTTCCAGATTGCGCGCATAACCAAAGGTATTTCGCGCGGCGTGCGCAAGTTGCGCGGGTGAGATGTCGATCTTACGCGGCGGCGTCGAGTTCGTAGCGGGAGATCCCGCGCAACTCAAAAAGCCGGATCAACGTTTCTTCGATCAAGTTGTTCGGACAGGAGGCGCCGGCCGTGATGCCAATGACAGCAGGGCCATGCGGCAGCCAGTTTCTCGCAATCACTTCAGACTTCTCATGCAGATCATAGTGTTTGATCTCGTCGCTCGAAAGAAGGCGCGAGGCGTTGAGCACAAAATAGGTCGGCAGTTTTTCTTCGCCCATCTCGGCGAGATGCGATGTGTTCGAGCTGTTGTAGCCGCCAACGACAAGGAGAATATCCATCTTAACGTTGAGCAACTCGCGCAAAGCATCCTGACGCTCCTGCGTCGCGCCGCAGATCGTATCGAAGAACCGAAAATTCTTCGCCGCAAGCTCCGGTCCGTCTCGATCGACGATGGCCTGTCGAACCCTCCGCTGCACCTCCTCGGTTTCACCGCGCAACATCGTCGTTTGGTTTGCGACGCCGACCGTTTGCAGGTGCACGTCTGGATCGAATCCGGGTGAATGCGCGCCGTGAAATTTTTCGAGGAAAGCCTGCTTGTCGCCACCATGCCGGATGTATTCGCAAACGTAATCGGTATCCGCGAGCGTCAGGACGACCAGATAATGTCCGCTCCCATCGCCAAGCGCGCGCGAACTGGTTGCTTTGGTCTCTTCGTGTTCGGCTTTGCCGTGAATGATTGAGGTGGCCGATTCGCTGGCGTATTTGCGCACGCGCTTCCAGACGCTCATTACGTCCCCGCAGGTAGTATCGACGATCTGGCAGCCGCGGTCCTTGATCTGTTGTTGGATCGATAATTCCGTTCCGAACGCCGGCACAATGACCACGTCTTCTGGCCCGAGATCGGAGATGTCTGCTTGCTTGTTCTTGCCGGTAAGATTTTTTATGCCTAACGAGGCGATTTGATGGTTCACCTCTGGGTTGTGAATGATCTCGCCGACAATAAAGAGCCGGCGATCCTTAAAAACTTTGCGCGCGGCATACGCGAGATCGATCGCGCGCTCGACCCCGTAGCAGAAGCCAAACTCTTTCGCGAGGCGCACGGTGGTGTCGCCCACGGAGATGATTCCACCCGCGCGACGCACCTTATCGACGATGTCGCTCCGGTAATGCGACTCCACCTGTTCCTGGACCGCAGCCATCACGTCAGGGGTGCGCAAATTGATTTTCTCGCGCGCTGTCGTGCCGCTGGAAATAAGATTCGTACTCACAATTAAAGACGGGCGGATTGCCCGCAGAATATGCCTACTGGAGAAGCGGCCCGCTCGGCTTCTCGAAAGCTGCCGACGTGATCATCAGGCTCGGACTCGGATCGGGAGTCTTGGAGTCGTCGACACGCTGCACCTTAGGCCCAAGAGTCGCATCTTCCGGCTGTGAAGTGGCAATGTTGACCGGAGTGCCAATTTTAACGAGGGCGAAAAATTTCGGCGCGGCTTCACCGTGCAATCGGATACATCCGTGGGTGCGCGGGGACGGATGGACAAATCCCTGATGAAATCCGTACGCCGGTGCGAATTCGCACCAGTATCCCATTGGATAACCGACATAGCGCCCCGGTCCACCCCCGGTGGAGGGGACAACGCGATTGCCCTGCACGCTAAATCCATAGGAGCCGGAACGCTTTTGTTCCTGCTTTGCGTAAATCGTGAAATTTCCCCTCGGCGTCGGCTTGTTTGGAATGCCAACTGAAATGGCGGCGGCCATCAGGCATCGGTCGCCTTCCATCACATAAACATTCTGCTTCGAAAGCGAAACCCTCACCCGCACGGCCGACGGATCGTGCGGACGATACGCCGTTACGTGATAAGGACCTCCACCCGCCACGCGCGCCGTCTCGCAACCGGTGAGAAGCAAGAGCGAACCTCCAGCAGCCAGTAAAATGAATCGGGAAACATGTCGCATAAGTTCCATACTGGAAAAGCTTGGCGGCACTTTGTCAACCGTCGGTACTGGCGTGATTATTGGCTTAAGAAGCGCCTCTCCGTCGCACTTTGCGAAGGAAGAGCCTGGGACTCATTTGCTTATCCCGCTTGTTCGTCTGTGTCTCAATTGTTCAAGGGCATTTCGAGCCGGGCCAAATGCGCCGCATATGTGGCGACAATCCCGCCCAAAACGCTGCCAGCGATCACGTCGCTGACAAAATGATAATTCATTGCCACAAGGCTCACGAGCATCGGAGCGCAGAGAACGATCACGACGACTTGTACGGTTCGACTGCGAGGCATCGCAATCAGCCACACCGTGGCGAAGCCCAGGATTCTACAAGCGTGACCTGACGGAAAGCTGCCGATATCGTCGCCACGTTGAAACGGATGGAAGCCATACGCACCGGTGCCAATGAGCGATGGATTATCATGCGTCCACGTATCTGGCCAATAGCGACCGCAAACATCCCCTAACGAAATGCGGAAATCATCGGCAACGATCAAACTGAGACACGCGACCAGCAGGACTTTCTGCCAATGCAGAAATGGTCCCCACGCGCGTCGAATCATTAAGATCGTCAACACCAGAGCCGACCAATTCTGCACTTCTGGTGGTGGGTAAGTAAGCCATCGAAAAACTTGGAATTTG
>QHON01000008.1 GCA_003218815.1 Verrucomicrobiota bacterium | reverse complement strand
TGGAGCTGCAGCGCCGGACCCGGCTTACTAACGCGCTATGCGCCGGGTAAATTTACAGTTCAAATGCGGCTGCAGACTGAAAGCAGCAAGAGCGATCGGCTCGATCTGGGTTTTTTGCGAAAGCCACAGGATGATTCTGCTATTGGTCCTGAGACTTGGGTGCCTTTGATTAAGAACGTTAGCAGCCTTCAGATCCATTACTTCGATCCTCAGTTAAACAGTTGGGTAGACCAATGGACAAACGCCCTCCGGCTTCCACCGCTTGTGAAAGTAACCGTGGGACGCACTGATGCCGCGGTGCCTTGGGAAGCGATCATTCCGTTAAAGCGGACCCCATTTTGACTATGCTGAACCATCCAATTCCGCTCAGGACGAAATTGTGAAGACATCGATAGACATCCGATCGCGTGGGGCAGCACTCATGTTGTCGCTTTGGGCACTGTTTTTACTAAGTGCGATGGTAATTTCCTGGGCTCTCGACATTGATTCCCGGCTCACGCTTTCCGGTAATGCAAACCGCGTTCTCGCAGCGGAGGCGATGGCGGCGTCTGGCGCGGAAGTTGCCTTGCATCCAAGCGTGAGGCCCAGCTCGCCAAACCTGCATCGAAAAGTCGGTCACCGGGAAGGTTATGAAGTCCGCGTTACCGGCGAAGGTGGCCGCTTGAACTTAAACTGGCTGACCGCTGGCGAAGATCCGATTCGCGTCGAAATTCTACGAAGATATCTTGAGCACAACGGAATCGATCTCAACGAGCGTGACCGGATGATGGATGCTCTGCTCGATTGGGTGGAACCAAACACCGGACTTCATCGTTTAAATGCGCCGCCGGAAACAGCCGATTATCATCCGGCGCATGCGCCGCTGACCTCGGTGGATGAACTTGGGAAAATTGTTGGCTGGCGTGAATTCACTTCCAGGCTGGGTTGGGACGATGATTTTACGATCAACAGTTCCGGCCCGATCGATCTCGCCTGGGCCTCGCGTGATGTGTTGCGCGCTCTGCCCGGGATGAAAGATGATTTGGTAGATCGGTTTTTACAATTGCGTCGCGGGCCGGACGGAGTCGATGGAACTGCCGATGATACGCCATTCAAGGACTTGACTGACATTCAATATGCACTGGGCTTTTCACCGGAACAGTTCCAGCAGCTTGGCGGATTGATTGGGTTCAACGACCAAGTATACCGTATCATGAGCGTGGGAAAATCAGGTGACAGCACGCGGGCTGTGCAGATGGTGGTGCGCAAAACGGCCAATGTTCCTCAAGTGATCGCCTGGAAGGAGCTTTGACATCGAGACTGCGTCGACATCTGTCTTTATAATTCCGACCGCGCACGGCTGGAAATTTTTGCGCTCAGGGGAGCGAAACGGTTCTTGGGACGTACGCGAGCTTCAGAGTTTGGATGAGGCCGTACCGCTGCTAAGGGCGACCGACGATTTCGTGCTTGGCCTGCCGGTTGCCGCTGTGCTTGCCCAACGATTTCGTTTGCCCACGGTCGATCCGGCGGAGTTTCCAGAAATGATTCGAATCCAGATTGAGAAGGCGCTGCCGTTCTCGGCTGACGAAGTGACAACTGATTTTGAGGTTATCGAGCAAACCGAGAGCGGAAGCGTGGTATCTGCCGTCGCGATTAGAAACGAACAGCTTGCCGAGATCGCAGCGCCGCTGCTGGAGCGCGGTTATATCCCGCGGCAAGTGACGGTATACGCTGCGCAACGTGCGAGCACTTATGCGCCGCAAGGAAATGCTCTTCTTATTTATCCAGAAGGCGAGACGCTTGTTTCGGCCGTAACTGAGAACGGCAAGCTTAGCTTTACCCGAACTTTTGAAAGCGCGAATGGGGAAGAATTACAACTGGAATTGCCGCAGTTGAGACTGAGCGCTGAGCTGCAAGGCATTAACGCGTCGTTTCCGAATGTGTTGCTGGACGAGACCTGCTACCAACTGCGTGACACGGTAGAAGGAATTCTTGCGAGCCCGACGGAAATAGTTGGTATTGAGCTGCCGCCGGCCTCGGTGAAACTAAACCTGTTGCCGGAGAGCTGGCGTTATCGCCGCTCACAAATAGCCAAACAAGTCGAATGGCGGAAGCGACTCATGTGGGCAGGGGGCGCTTACGCGGGATTTCTCTTGGTCTTGCTGGCGTATCTCGCTTATGTGCGTCTGGAAATTGGACGGCTTGACGGGCGTATCGCCCACGATGCGCCTCAAACGGAGTTTGTCCGAACGGCGGAAGCGAACTGGAAGGCGCTCGCACCAGCGGTTGATTCCCGTTATTACCCAGTCGAAATCTTACTGCATCTATTCGAAAGTTTGCCGTCGTCCGATGTGCGCATTACTGCCTATAACCAATCTGCACGCCAAATGTCAGTAGATGGAGAAGCCAATACAGCCGGGCTCGCTTATCAATTCATCGATAAGGTAAAGAAAAGTCCGGAGCTGCGAATCTTTCAATTCGAGATGGCTGCTCCCCGTATTTTGGCGAACGATCACGCACAGTTTCGATTAGAGGGAAGACCGCGATGATTCCGGCTTGGTATAAGCGAATGAATCCACGCGAGCGTGTGCTTGCGTGGATCGTCGGCGGCACCGCAATCGTGTTGCTCAACCTCGTGATCTTGAGCTGGCTCTTTAGCGCGCTGGGTCGCGCACGCACTGAGCTGGCCGCACGCAAAACGGCTCGGGCAGAGCAGGCCATTTACGTAAAAGAGCAGGATCTCTGGATAAAACGCGATCAATGGATCCGGCAGCATCAACCAACGCTAAAAAATCCTGCCGAAGCCTCCGTTCTACTCGATCAGTTGAAACAAGGCGCCGCTAAAAACAATGTTTTGATCCAGAACCCCGCGATTGGTTCAGGCGAAACGACGCCCAATCATCAAACGGTTTTCGCTTCAATTGAAACTAAAAGCCCGTGGCCGCCGCTGGTTCATTTTCTTTACGACGTGCAACAACCGGACGCCTTTGTGGTATTTGAAAATGTCAATCTAGCAATCGATGGCAGCGATCCTACGATGATGGTGGGCAAGTTTAAGATCGCGCGATGGTTTGCACCCGCTCAGCCGGCAAAATGATGCATAAGAAGTACTCGTTCACACTGATTTCGATCTTCACCCTTTTCGGCGCGATCACTGGCCAGGCGGACGACGTTCTTCCGCCACGTTTCAACTTCGATCGCTACTCAGCGATGGTGAATCACTCGCCGTTCGCAATTGCCACCGCGATCGCGTTGCCTTCGTCGACACCCGATTTTGCGAAAGACCTTTACGTTGCTAATGCCGCGCGTTCGCCGGACGGCGACATGGTTACCATTGCTTCGAGTTCGGATCAGAATTTCAAAAAGTACGTTAGTACCAAGGAACCCGTGGATGGCTATAGCATCGCCAGCATTGAATGGTCAGATCGTGTGGGCGCGACGAAAGTGACAATTAGTAAGGACGGAAAATTTGCGACGATCACCTTTAACCAGGCGCTTTTATCGCAGCCTGCGCCGAATGCGCCTCTTGTTCCGAACTCGCCTACGGCAGCCGTACCAGCAGTGCCCGCCGTCCCTTCTCCCTTAGCGCCTTCAGTTCCGCGGCAGGCGCCCCGACCTCACGTGCGTGGGACGATTCAGCGAAATCCAAAGGCACTGCCCATGCCCACGCCAAATCTCCAACCGCCTCAAGTAGAACAATAGAACGCGATCGCCCGTAGATCGGGCTTAGTCGCCGCCCCAATCATCGTCCGTTGTCTCTGGTTTCCGATCGGGTCCCGCGGAAAACAGGTCGTAGCCGTTAGGATTCTTGAGACCCGGATTGCGGTAAATGTAATCATTCTGCCAGGGATCTTTTGGCAGTCCCTTATACAGTTGATACCAGCGCGTCGGCCTCGGATCGGTATCTGGTTGGGCCACGAGCGCCTGCAAACCTTGTTCGGTCGTCGGATAAAAACCGTTCATACTTTCATAAAGCTTAAGCTGAGTGTTGATTCCTTGGAGGTCAGCGGCAACTCGAACATGCCGCGAATATTCCACGTTGCCCGCTAGTTTGTAGATCGCAGTGCCAAGCAAGAGAGCGATGATCGTAACCACAAGCATGATCTCGAGAAGCGTAAAACCCTGTTGATTCTCTTTCATTGTTTTTCGAGCCGGGGGAGGAACCTCTCATCTCGTCTCTGATTACGCCAGCGGCAGGTTGAGAATTTTCTAGTGACTGGTTTGGAGAAGATAATCCGATTTATCCCAAAGATACTTTAATTGGATCTGCGTAGCGCGGATTGCGGAAGGTCCGCTGCCAGTCCCGTTTACGATAATCAGATCATTTGTTCCAACTCTCAGGTCCGTGACCGGCACAATTTTCTGCGCCCGCAGCCACCCGGTATATTGAAAATGCATTTGCTTAACCAGCGATTCCATCTCGCCGCGGTAACCTGGGTCGGCCAATTCCGGCAATGCCAGAGAAACTGGCCCAATATCTTGGCCATTAAGATAAATCTGAGGCGGAGCGTCAATGCGCGGATTCGCGAGCTCGAAAGTGAGTAATACCGCCAGGGGCTGGGTCTCAACTCCAAATTGGAACGCCGCACTTTCTTGAATGTTTGCGCTGATCGGGACTGTCTCTGAAGCAAGCGTTGCCGTGATAGTTCCGAAGTGTTCTTCGTCCTGAGTGGGCGAATGCAACGGCGGCATCGATGAAAAGGGCTCCGGAATCACGTCACGGCGTTCGGCGCCTAACGGATGAACAACATTGCTGCTCGTCATCCAATCGAGATACGCCGCCCGCACGGTTTTTCCATCTCCCGCAACTTCGATATCGATGGACAAAGCACCATTCATCGGGATCATCACCGAATCCGAGCTTGGCAGATTAATTCCGGAGCCGAGTGCGCCTGAGCGCAAGACGTGAGTGCCAGATTCGTCCCACGCGATCAACTCCGGTTGCTGACCTGGTTTGTCATCGAAGAATAGGCGGAAAAGGAGAACCTGATAATTTGTGCTCGGCTGCGCTACGCGGATACGAAAGACGCTTTTTGAAGTCATGTCGCCCGACGATTGTGCCGGCAATAGTGTAACTGCCTCCACCCATACCGGTGCGTTTTGGGTTCTCGAATTGCGAGGCGTGCTTTGACGCAAATCCAGCCATGCGCTTTCCGGCGTTGCCTCTCCGGGCTTGGCATCGATCGAAGGTGGCAAGGCGTCACTGAACGCTTCCTGTGGATAAACATGAGAAGTCGCGCTGAATAAGACCGCAAAAACCGCGACGCGAAGAAACATCTGGCCGGCGAGATTATTTT
>QHON01000007.1 GCA_003218815.1 Verrucomicrobiota bacterium | reverse complement strand
GGCGGATAACGTCGCGCCATCGATTACGGCTCGACGGACCTCAACTAATTTCCGTTCGAGGAATCGATTGCCCGCAATTTCCGTTACCAAATCGAGGGACCGAAGCAGGGGGATTCCATTTTCCATCAGTGTTCCCAGCGTGCGCGAGAATTGCGCATAATAACGATGCCGGATGATGCGTCCGTAGCCGGGGATCACGAGACGAAAACGGTCCCAAGCGATTCGTCCTTCATCGCTGCGGACAAAGGCGCGGAAGCCAATAATCACGCCAACAGTTAGGAGCGCGCCGATCCACCAATAGCCGGTGATTGCATGATGCATATGCACGAGGATGCGAGTGGGTAATGGCAGCGTACCGCCGG
>QHON01000006.1 GCA_003218815.1 Verrucomicrobiota bacterium | reverse complement strand
AATTGTCGATCTAACGATTAATTCGCTTAGGCCGCAGAATTTCTCGAACCACTGAAAGAGCGTACGCCCCGCGGTATGCGCGAACGGGCGCTGCAAAACCGGCTCTCTTGGTCCCGGCGCCTGGCCAATTAGCATGACGTCGCTCACAACCACGCCGCCTGAGACCGGGGTCGATTGCATGCGCGGGCAGCGTCGACATTGCACGAGATGACTGATGTGATCTCCGAGACGAGTCTGAATGTGCGAACGGCTGACCATTTCAAAGAACGATCAGCGCCGGAAAATCGACAATAACAAACTCAGCAAAATGCTGAGAATGATGCAGGTGACGATGGGAAAATAAAAGGCCGAGTTGCCGCGCTCAATCCGGACGTCGCCGGGCAACCGTCCCAACCATTTCGGCGCAAAACCGCCCCAAAAAATCAACCCGATTAGCGCGATCACGACGCCGATAATCACCAAAAACTTTCCGATTTCCCGCATCGCCAGATTGTGTTCGAGAATTTAGTTCAGGGCAACTGGAAGCGGATAGTTGCGTTGAGGAGCCGTGCGAAGAGATTCAAAGCGATGGCGGTGCAGTTTAGAGATTATTACGAAACACTAGGCGTCCAAAAGACAGCGAGCGAAGATGAGATTCGCACCGCTTTTCGCAAGCTGGCGCGAAAACATCATCCCGATGTCGCGAAGGACAAAAAGGCCGCCGAAGAAAAGTTTAAGGAAATCAACGAAGCCTACGAAGTCCTGGGCGATCCGGAGAAGCGTAAGCAGTACGATCAACTCGGGGCGGATTGGAACAGACCGGGCGGATTTCAGCCGCCCCCCCAATGGGGCGCCCAGCCACCGGACGGCGGATTTTACCAGTGGGGCGGGAGCGACGGCGGGGTGCAGTTCGAATTTGGAGGAACTGGATTCAGTGATTTCTTCGAAGCGTTTTTTGGCGGCGGCCGCGGTCGTTCCGCTTTCGGCGGATTTGGCGGACGTCAAGCGACCGCGGAGCGCGGGGCCGATGTGGAAGCGGACATCATGGTTACGCTAGAAGAAGCTCTCCACGGCTCAACCAGAACGGTTTCACTGCGGCGTGCTGGTTCGAACAAAGTGGAAAACTACCAGGTGAAAATCCCGCGTGGGGTGCACGAAGGCCAACGCATCCGGCTGGCCGGCCAAGGCGAGGCCGGGACACGCGGCGGAAAAAGTGGCGATCTCTTTTTACGTGTTCGGCTGGCGCGACATCCCGATTTCACGGTTGAAGGAAGCGATCTAATCCACGAGGTAAAGGTCGCGCCATGGCAGGCCGTCCTTGGCACGGAATTGAAAGTGCCCACTTTGGAAGGCAACGTGCGCCTCAAAATTCCGCCGGGCACGCAAGGCGGTCAGCGTTTTCGGTTGCGGGAACGTGGTCTTCCCGGAATCTCAGGAAAACGCGGCAATCTTTATGTAGTCGCGCAAATGAACATTCCGAAAAAATTAACCGAACGTGAGCGAGAAATCTGGAGCGAACTGGCCAAATTGCACAGTGCTTAAGCTCGACATCTTGTTCTCGACAGTACTCGACGGTGTGATCTAACAAAGACGGCGAATGAAAATTTCCCTTGGGACAGATCACGCCGGTTTTCGTTACAAAGAGAAAGTGAAAGAGTTGCTTGGCACACTCGGGCACGAGGTGAAAGACTTCGGCACGTTCAACGAGGAACCGGTCGATTACCCGCTTTTCATCCGACCGGCGGCGGAAGCGGTCGCGCGCGGCGAGTGTGAACGTGGGATAGTATTCGGAGGTTCGGGCAACGGCGAAGCGATGGTGGCAAACAAGGTGCACGGCGTGCGTTGCGCGCTGTGCTGGAATGAAGAATCGGCACGCCTTTCGCGAAAACACAACGACGCCAACGTTCTTTCCATCGGTGAGCGACTGATTCCGGAGAATCTGGCGCTTAAGATTGTCCGGGTCTGGCTAGAAACACCATTCGACGGCGGCCGGCATGCAAGGCGTGTCGCGCAGTTGAACGCGATGTAGGTAGGGGCGGCTCACCCGAACCGCCTAGGGCGATTGAGGTCAATCGCCCCTACCTGATTAGCCGATCGACGCAAACTGCAACCAGAAAAACGGCGCTTACAAATGCATTGCTTTGAAAAAACGCGCGATTAATCCCTGCTAGATCAAGTTTCTCGGTTTTGTGTTCGTAAAAAAGTGCAGCGGCGACGAGAGGCATTCCACCGTAATAAATTCGCCCGAGCTGCGCGGTGACACCGAACCCGATGAGCGCAGCAAGCATAGCGAGGTGCAGTAATTGGGCCAGGCGGAGACTGCGCGCGATCCCGAGTTTTACGACAAGAGACCGAATGCCTTCGCGCCGATCGAAATCGTAATCCTGTGTCGCATAAATCAAATCAAAGCCCGCGACCCAGCAAATCACGCCGGCTCCGAGTACAAGGGGAGGGAGATCGATACGCCCTGTCTGCGCAATCCAGGCACCAACTGGAGCGATGGCGAGCGCCAGTCCGAGGAAGAAGTGCGTCGCGCTCGTGAACCGCTTCGTGAGCGAATAGAAAAAAATTAGGGCAAGAGCGATCGGCGCGAGCATGAACGTCAACCGATTGATTGCACCCGCAGCTAAAATAAACCCGACGGAACTCAACATGAGCGAAAAGAGAGCCGCAGATTTCGGAATGAGCAGATGACGCGAGGCGGTTCGTGGATTGCGCTGATCGAGCGACCAATCAATCAAGCGATTAAAAAGCATCGCCGCCGTGCGTGCAAACACCATGCAGATGACGACCAGCAGCAAGGTTCTTAACGACGGGCGGCCATTCGCGGCCACGACGAGCGCGCCAAGGGCAAATGGGAGGGCAAAAACCGTGTGGGAAAAACGAATCAGATGGAAAAACCGCGCCAGCGGTTGGCCGGGTCCGATCTTTGCTTGACCTTGTCGATTGTTAGAGTCCACAAGCAGCGCGATCAAAGATCGCCATCCAGTAATTGATGCAACCGGTCGCTTGCCTTGGAGAGAATCGGCAGGCCGTGCGCGAACAGCATCCGGTCAGTTTTGTAGCTCAGAAGCTTTCGCAGTGACCGCCGCATTTCTTTTTCATCCGAGCAGTACTTCCCAGGAAGAAAAGTGAAACCGTATGGCTGGAAGTTGATAAGTGCATCGCCGGCAATCAGCGTTCCGCCGCCGGACGCGCAATGAAGGACAATCTCGCCTGCAACTGCGCCCTCAATGCCAATGACATTTAGTTCGTCGCAAATCTTCTCACCATCGGCGAGCTCGCTGAACTGCGGCGGCGTCCTATCAGGAAATACCGCGCGGCGCGCCAAGATCGGAACCGAGAACCGCTCGGCAAATTGAGAGGACGCCCGCAGATGGTTGGCATTGGTAACGATGACGCCGGCAATCACTCCTTGGTCGTGGAGCTGAGCCAGTGGCGCTTTCCTCAGCGGAATTGGATCAACAACAAAAATTCCATCCGCAGTGACAATCGCGCTAGAAAATAAGTCCGCCTTCACCGCTGGATCGTACGCCTGCCAAATAAATAGATCGGCCGCGACTTTATCGAGATCGGTGGCGGCAGTCATCACGTCCAACGGAGATAGGCCATATCGCTAGCTCACGGTCGCGGCACGAGTCACATTCTCGACCTGTGCGAACATTTCGTGATAAATGCGATCGATTGCTGCGGCCGGATCTTCAAGCATCATCGATTCCTTGATGACACTTGCATAGAGCGGGAACGCAAACGGTGAAACTGCCGCGAGCTCTCGTAATTTCCAATCAAAATTCGAAACTGCCTCGAGAAAATCGTACGCCGCTTGGGCGTCAAGAAAAGTGTGCGCGGCCTGTCGATAAGCTTCGACGAGAAGCGGATGCTCCGGCTCATGTTCTAGCAGAACCCGAAAAAGCACCTCGCCGCTCCACCTTAACTGCCTGACCTCGCGCTGTCTCCCAGGCAAGTTACGCGGGACCATTAAGCCGGTTTGGGCAACCCCGCGAAATTGCCATTTTACCAACTGCGATCCGCGGAGTGCAGATTTCAGGTCCTGCTCCGCCCCATTACGCAGAAAGCAAATGCGCCACTCCTCCAGTGGCATCTCTTGAAACCGCCGGAGCGTCAGCAGAAACCCGTAGTCATCTATTGTTACCAGCGCGTTACCACCGATCCGCTCCTTCACACGCCAGGCGACGATGCGCGAGAGGGCATCATTTGCGCTGCGACCAATCAGCGAATGGAAAAAATAATGCGAGTAATCGGGTCCGCGATAAAGCTCGATGAGCATCTTCCGATCAAAGGGAATCTCCGAGATGCGCATTTGCGTTCGAAATTGTTCGACGATTGCCTGTGCATTTGCGATCGATAGGTCGTAATTCTCGACCAGCCAATCAACCGGCTTCTCTTGCCGATCTTTTCGCCCAAGGTGCGCAGCTAATTCTGTGCGCAATTTCCTCACTGCACGCGCCACGCCGGAAGTGAGCGGCATTTTCGCGGCGTTCCACCGTGGCACGGTCGGGAGTTGGCCATCGGCGCGTTCAACAAACGCTTCGTTCGCACCGGTATCGATCAACCGAACAACGCGGCCGGCCAGGACAAAGAGATCACCGGTATTGAGTTGTTTGATGAAATTTTCCTCCACCGAGCCTAAACGGCGTCGTTTGAGCAGAACATCGACATATCCTTCTGAAACAATTGTGCCGATATTGACGAGCAAATCGCGCATAACACGCGGATGCGCCAGTGAGACCATCTCGTTGTCGATCTTGATCTTGCCGAAAAGACCGGAATAACGCGCCGCCAACGATTCACCGCCTCCTTGGAGATACAGCAAAATCCGATCGAACTCTTCGCGCGTCAGCTCACGAAACGGGTAAGCCCGGCGAATCAGGGCGAATGCGTGACCACTCTTGATCGGTGCAAGCGCAGCAATTCCGACAATCTGTTGCGCTACGACGTCAAACGGTTTTTCCGCAATCCGGATCGGATCGAGCGCGCGTTCTCGCACCAGTTTTGCAGTAACGGTTGCCTCGACCAGATCGTTCACATTCGTCGCGACGAGCACACCGTGACTGCTCCGATTCAATGAATGACCAGAACGCCCAATCCGCTGAATGGCGCGCGAAACTCCTTTCGGCGTCGCAACCATTACGACAAGATCGACAGCGCCGATATCGATGCCGAGCTCAAGGCTGGTTGAGCAAACTACCGCGCGCAGCTCGCCGTTTTTCAAGCGGTCCTCGACTTCGAGCCGCACGCTGCGATCAAGGGAAGCATGATGGGTTTCGATTTGATCGGACAGTTCAGGCAAGAGTTCTTTTAATCTCAGACCGATTTGCTCGGCCGCGGAGCGGACATTCGTAAAGACGAGCACGGACTCTTGCCGTCGGATCAAGTCAGCCAGTTCAGCATAAAGACGAACGCCGGTGTAACCTGCCGGCGGATACGGATCGCGGCGGATCGGTGAAAAAACTTCCACGATCGATTTCTTTTCAATTCGCGCTTCTGCGACGAGGCACGGTCGATCTCCCCCGACAAGGAAACGCGCAAGCAGATCGAGCGGTGCAGCCGTGGCCGAAAGGCCAATGCGACAAAGCAGCGAAGCACGCTCTTTTCGGAGACGTTCGAGGCGTTCGAGCGAGATCGCCAGATCGGCACCACGCTTGTTGCCAGCGAATGAATGCAATTCATCGACAATTACGAACTGGCAGTTGCGAAAGTGCGCTGCGTAATCTTCCTGCGCGAGCATGACCGCCAAACTCTCCGGTGTCGTGACAAGGAAATTCGCGCCTTCTTTACGGAACTTGGCCCGGCTCGCTTGTGTCGTGTCGCCTGTGCGCAAATGGATCGACAATTCGTTATTGAGGCCCATGCCAGCAATCGGGGCGCGCAAGTTTTTCTCGATATCGTAAGCAAGCGCTCGCAACGGCGAGATGTAAATGCATTGCACGCCGTCGAGTGATTCCCCGTTTTCCAGCTTGCGAAGGAGAAAATCGAAAACGCCAAGGAACCCGGCGAGTGTCTTGCCGCTTCCCGTGGGCGAACTGAGCAAAATTGAATGTGGATCCAATGCGGCCGGCAGGCAGAGCAATTGGGCATGCGTGAATGTGGCGAATGTTTCACAAAACCACCGCGCCAAACGCGGATGCAAGCGCGCGAATAACTGGCGAGGCGAAGCAGCGCGGACCGATCGAGTCACGGTCTTCCGTGGAGATAGTTCGCCGATTCGCTCGCTGCTAGAATTCTCGTTGCTCTTCATTGACGCGCCCGGTTCGCCGAAGCGAATCCGTCGGGTGGCGGACGCTT
>QHON01000005.1:9257-11817 GCA_003218815.1 Verrucomicrobiota bacterium | reverse complement strand
TGCGTCGTCGTCTTCCCAAATGATCTTAGCCGGGATCTGGCGGGCGGTGATTTTTTCAAAAATGGTCATGACGATCCAATACTCTGAAAATCTAAGCGCTCAAATTGCGAACATAGGGCGTGGCTTTCTAAGATACCCCTCGTGTTTGGAGTAATTGGGGAGGTTAGCGCGACTGCCTGCCTAACTTATTGCTGCAAAAGCCAATTCAACGCACTGAACAATCGAGACGCGCAACTGCAGTGGTCGACGCTATTTTTTCGCGCACGAAGCAGACAATTTCTTCACGCAGGGCATCACAGGCGCGTGTCCACATTTTCACGCCACGCAGGTGTTTCACACAAGGTTGCAGCGAGCAGAGCTGCAGATTGTCCATGCCAGTTTGAATTAGCGCGTTGATTCGCCTTTCCAAAAGGTCAAAAAACGCAAGTTCATATCCTGTGCCTGCTTGTTCGGCAATCTCGAATAGCGAAATGGAAATAGGCGGCGGCGCGGGCGCAAAATGTGGGATGATCTCCTTGTAGCCGATCACTTTCAGGACGTAGCGCACGGTCTGCGAAAGCTGGCTGAACGCGACTACACTCTCGTCATTTCGCAGGCGTAGGTAAAAAGCGATACTCTCCGTCACGTGATCGGTCAGCCACCAACTCGGGTAGCCAGCCTTGTCCGCCGCGCGGGTGATGGCAGCGTGCAGCCAATCGCGATTAAACTCGAAGAGTTGTCCCGACTCGGTCCGCAGATACGGAAATTCTTCTTTAAATGCGACCATGATTTTCGTTTGGGATACCGCGTGATCCCGCGCCGGCGGCGCGAGATTGAGCTTGAGTTGTCTCGGGCGGAAACAATTCCCGCTGGAGCGCATTTGGTTTTATTCGCCGGCCGAGGGTATGGATGGCATCCACAAATTGGTCGACATCCTCAAATCGTTGGTGCACCGACGCGTAACGTAAATACGCCACTTCATCAATCCTGCGCAATTTTTCGAGCACTTTCGCTCCGATGTCTGAGGAAGGAACTTCCCGCCCGCTGGTTTCAAGTTCGTGCACAATTTCGTCCACCATCTCCTCCAGGGTAAGAAGACTGGCCGAGCGTTTTTCAAAGGCTTTTGCGATGCTGGTAGCGAGTTTGCGTCGGTCAAATGGCTCATGTGTTCGGTCACGTTTCACCACCCGCAAGTCTGATCGCTCAATTTCTTCATACGTGGTAAAGCGATATTTGCATTTCAAACATTCGCGGCGGCGGCGGATGCTCGAACTATCCCGCGATTGACGGGAATCGATGACCTTGTCATCACGAGACCCGCACTTGGGGCAACGCATAGTGTTGGACGCTTCAATAACACACAACCAATTGTATCGTCAATACTTTCGAAGGCGAAATTCTTGTTCGGAAAAATTGCGCTGTGACGACAAGATTCCATTATTAATTGCTTTAATCCTGTTCGAGCTAGCAGTGTAGTGGCCGTCCTCAGTCGCACAACGGCCTCCGATATGTGCGTGAGGAGGTAGTTTAGCGCTTCCGCCGGCTCAAACTGCTAGCGCACATTGACGCAACGTCGCCCTAACGCTACACCCATTCGCATGCAGAACGGCACTGCGCGGGACGCGACATACGGACCGTGGCTTGTCGGTCTGGGCGCCGCACTCTGGGGCACTGAGAGCGCCTGGCGCATCCCGCTCAATAATCTATTTGACGCCGACGTGATCGTTTTCTGGGAGCACGTGCTGATTTTACTTCTGTTCCTACCGTTTCTGCTCCCGCGCCTCCGCGAGATCCGCAAAATCGACGCGCGCACTTGGGGCTATCTCATCTTCTCCGGCTTCGCTGGCTCCGCTGTCGGCACGATCTTCTTCACACTTGCATTGAAATACGGCAATCCGACCGTTGTGAACGTCATCCTGAATATTCAGCCCGTCATCTCAACGATGGGCGCGTTCCTGCTCTTTGGCGACTGTCTCCGTCCTCGTTTCTTTCTCTACGCCGGCATCGCAATTGTTGCCGGCATCTTCGTCTCCGTCGCGCATCCGACGCTAATCGGCGTCTCGTTCGAGCGTGCCGGGCTAAACCGCGGCACTGGCTATGCGCTCGTCTGCGCGCTTTTCTGGGGACTCTCAACTGTCGCCGGCCGAGGCGTTATGATCGGCATGCCGCTGCGGCTCGCCTCCAGCCTGCGCATTGTTGTTGGCTTGACCTGCATGACACTGATCCTACTCACATACGGCAAGCTTCACGGCGCAGCGCTCTGGCCAGTAGCCGCGCAGGCGCATGCCACAAAGGCGATCGTCTGGCTGGTCTTGCTCGCGTCAATCTCCGGTGGCATCCCGCTCCTCATCTATTTCGAAGGTCTGCGCCTCACTCACGCATCGACTGCGGGCTACTTCGAGATGATGCAGACACTCGCCGCGGTGTGCATCACGTGGGGTGTTTTCCACGCGACACTCCAACTGCACCAGGTGTTTTCGGGGCTCGTCCTCGTCGCGGCCGTGGCAATGGTCCAGCGCGTCCAACAGATCCAACCCAGAACTGACTGATTGACACCTGGTGCTTGGATAGCTGGCGTACG
>QHON01000005.1:0-9174 GCA_003218815.1 Verrucomicrobiota bacterium | reverse complement strand
CGGCCTCGTTTCGAGATAAATCTCGGAAGGAGGTCTGTCTTGCCCGTCGACATCAGTTTTTGCGCTTGTTCTTTCGGAATCGGGCGCTGCAAAATCGTTTTGCTTACGCGGAATGTACATTTTCTCGGGGCAGTGGCGGCACGCTCGCAAACGTAGGCATTTTCCAGGTCGTAAACCTGGCCCTCCTTACAAACCGGACACAGTCCGATGGATTCATGCCGGGAGGTGTCTATCTTTTGCGGCGCGCCATTTCCGTCCGCACCGAAATCAAATTCCGGTTTTTTGTCTTCGCCGAGTTTCACTGCAGCTTCGAACGGACGTCCCATCTTGCTGCGGAATCCTTGCAGCGGTCCTACACGTTCTTTCGTTAACAATTCGCGGACTTCCTCCGGCTCGAATTGGCGCGAGGCCATCGTCTTCCACATGAGCCAGTCGCAATTTTGACACCTGAAGGTTTTGTAATCTTCCTTGATCGGACCGCTGCCGCAGTTAGGGCATTTGGCGTCGATGACAGCGTACTCGCCTTCGATGGTCTCGCCACGGAAGTTGCGGACCTTCTCCACGATCTCGCGCGTTAACCCGCGAATGTCCTCCATGAAATGGCGACGGTCGAGCTTCCCGTGGGCCATTTGTTTGAGACGAAATTCCCATTCACCGGTCAATTCCGGCGTGCACAAAACGTCCGTGCGCAAATTTCGCAGCAGCGTGATGAGCGATAATCCTTTCGCCGTGACGACGAGCTCCTTTCCCTTACGCTCCACGTATCCGTCAAAAATCAGGCCTTCGATAATTTGGGCGCGCGTGGCTGGGGTGCCTAAGCCGCGCTCGCTCATCGCTTCGCGCAACTCTTCGTCTTCAACCAGCTTGCCAGCGCCTTCCATCGCCGAAAGCAACGTTGCTTCGTTAAAGCGTGCGGGCGGCTTGGTCTCATTTTCCTTGATTTCAATCGCAAGCACGTTTGCCCGTTCGTTAGGCGAAATCGGAACAATCGATTGTTCGTCCTCGCCAGCCGCTTCTTTCCCATAGACCGCCTTCCAGCCAGGATCGACAATGATTCTTCCGTCCGTCTTGAACGGCTCACCTTCCACTCGAGTGATGCGCGTGGTCACTTCAAATTGCGCGGCCGGATAAAAGACCGCGATGGTGCGGCGCGCGACCATGTCGAAAATTTTGCGCTCGAAATCATCGAGATGGGCGGGCGATGTGCCCGTGGGGATGATGGCGTGGTGATCGCTCACCTTGGCGTTGTTGAAGACGCGCTTCGTCGGCTTGATCCATTCGTTGCGGAGCGCTTTCTCGGCGTAAGTGGCCAGCGCCTGGTCGTTGAAGCTGGACATGACCTTGCGCACTTGGCCAAGATTATCTTCCGGCAGATAACGCGAATCGGTCCGCGGATAGGTCAGCACCTTATGCTTCTCGTAAAGGGCCTGCGCGATTTGGAGCGTGCGGCGCGCGCTTAAACTGAAGCGGCCATTGGCTTCGCGCTGCAGTGTTGTTAGGTCGTAGAGCAGCGGCGACGCCTGCGTTGCCGATTTTTTCTCCTCCGTGATCTCGCCCGTTTTGTTGGCGCATTTCGCTTCGATTTCGTCAGCTTTCTCGCGGCTCCAGAGCCGTTCTGCCCGCGCGTCTTCGTCGCCATCGCTTTTGAATTTCTCGTCGAACCAGCGGCCGCGATAGCTCCCCGCCTTTCCCCCCAAGTCCGCGTGGACCTCGAAATACGGACGCGGCTTGAAGGAGCGGATTTTTTCTTCGCGCCCCGCCAGGATCGCAAGCGTAGGCGTCTGCACCCGACCGGCGGCGGTCTTTTGAAAACCGCCGCTGCGCGAATTGAATGAAGTAAGCGCGCGTGTTGCATTGATGCCGACCAGCCAATCGCTTTCCGCGCGCGAAGTCGCGGCATCCGCCAGCGGTTGCATTTCTTGCTCGGAACGCAGATGCTCGAAGCCGACGCGAATCGCCTCCGGTGTCATCGATTGGAGCCAAAGCCGCCGCGTCGGTTTCTTCGCGCCTGTCCACCGCAACGTGTTACGGAAAATGAGCTCGCCTTCGCGCCCGGCATCACAGGCGTTAATGATCTCGGTCACATCGGGCCGCTTGATCAAACGCTTGAGCACCTGCAGCCGCGATTTTGTCTTCTCTTTCGGGATAAGATCGAAATGGTCCGGCAACACCGGGAGATTTTCGATATTCCATTTCCCGCGTTTCACTTCTGCGCCTTCCGGTGGAACCATCTCGACCAAATGACCAATCGCCGAGGAGATCACATATTGATCGTTCTCGAAGAAATCTTTCTCGTGCTTGAACTTGCCTAACACGCGGGCGAGGTCGCGCGCGACACTGGGCTTCTCGGCAATGACAAGGGACTTGGACATTTAAAGCTGGAACCGAAGCTTAGCTTTGCGGTAATTGCAATCGGCAAAAGATGGACGAGGTGCCTATCCCAGCTTCACAAAGTATTTCCCGGGCAATTGCTTAACGAGCCGCTTTAGTTCAAGGCTGAGGAGAGTAGAAGAGACGATTGCGCTTGGCAAATCGCATCTGCTGGCGATTTGGTCGATGGGCGTTTCGGACGAATCAATTGCCTCATAAACGCGACGCTCGCCCTCAGAGAGCGGCGGTAAAGGACGCGCTGCGGCTTCCGGCGACGGCTTTGTCTCGGGAAGAAGAATTTGCAAGTCCTCGAGAATGTCACTTGCGCTCATGACGAGCTTGGCGCCTTGCTGAATCAGCCGATTGGATCCCATGGCACTCGGCGCGTTAATGTGTCCAGGAACAGCATAAACGGAGCGGCCCTGCTCAATCGCTTGTGACGCAGTAATTAGCGCTCCACTGTTCAAACCGGCTTCGACAACAAGAATGCCGTGACTCCAGCCACTAATGATCCGATTACGCATCGGAAATGTTTGTCGGTCGGGTTTAATTTCCATTGAGAACTCGGACACGATCGCACCGTTTCCGGCCACAATCTTTTCGGCCAGCCCCCGGTTTTCAGGCGGATAAATTTCCAGCAACCCAGCCCCGACCACGGCAATTGTTCGACCTTTCGCGGCAAGCGCGCCTTGATGCGCAGAAGTGTCGATCCCACGCGCCAGGCCGCTGATCACGGTCAAACCAGCATAAGCTATTTGGTAGGCGAGTTTTTTAGCGGCCTCAGTTCCATAATGGGTGGTGCGGCGCGCGCCGATAATGCCAATTGCGTGATTGTCGCGCTCTTGAAGGTCACCCCAAACGTAAAGCACGATCGGCGGAGCGTGAATTTCCCGGAGCGACTTTGGATACGATGGTGATTCCTGGGTGATGACGGTCGCGCCGAAATCGCGAATGCGATTCAGCTCCGCTGTAAGATCGAGAGTCGATTGCCAGGCTGCAATTTGATCGGCAACTTCACCACCGATTCCCTCCACGGCGCGAAGTTCGCCGCGTTTCGCGGTCAGCACGCGTTCTGGAGTTCCAAAAACTTGTAGCAATTTGCGCAGCCGTACTGGCCCGACAGTCGGCAACATGTTGAGCGCAATGCAAGCTTCAGTTGTATTCATCGATTAGCACGATTTCGGTAGTTGGGGCGATGCTCTGCGGAGCCGTAGAAAATTTGTCGGCTCGACAGAGTGTCGCCTACCCTTATTCGTGCGCACTCGCACGACCCTGCGACTCAAAATGGAATTTCGTCGTCGTCTGGCTGCGGCGCAGCCGCTTTTGGCGGGGGTGTGCTCGATTTGCCGGCGGCGCGCGACGTTCGATCTTCCTCGCCCTGTTCACCCGCGCCAGCGGTGGCACCAGCGGCCCGTGCACCGATGAGCTGCATCGTTTCCCCAATCACCTTCAGCTTCGAGCGTTTCTGTCCTGATTGTTTATCTTCCCAAGAGTCGAGCTGGAGCCTGCCTTCGATAAAAACTGGCCGGCCCTTTTTCAGATACTCTCCGGCAACCTCTGCAGTGCGTCCCCAAAAAGTGACATCTACAAAGGTAGCTTCTTCGCGCTTCTCTCCACTGTCGGTGGTGTAAACGCGATTAACCGCGATACCGAGATCGCATACCGCACTCCCTTTCGGCGTGTAACGCACCTCTGGATCGCGCGTCAGATTTCCGAGCAATATGACTTTGTTGAAGCTGGCCATGCGCCGGTTATAGCCAAACTATTTCGCTTTCGCCAACTTTTTCAGTGCCTTCTCCTTCTTTTCCGGGAGGCGCTGGTAGTTCTGACGATAGACTTCCGGATCAAGTTTAAATTTGGAACGCAACTTTGTAATGAGCTGCGGATCGGCATAAAAAACAAAGTTCACGTAAGAACCGGAATCAAGCGGCCCCGCCACATAGGAAAACTGGCGCTTATCCATTTTTTGCACCTGCTCGATCTCCGCGCCTTCTCTTTGAAATTCAGATTCCAATCGATCGACAATATCTTTGACGGTGTCTTCTTTGCCCTGCGTATTGAGCACGAGCAACGCCTCGTAACGATTCTTCATGATTCTTCGGTTTTGTTGAAACTGTTCATCGCGGAAACGAGTCCATTGTCAATCGCCCATTTTACCGCTTCCGCGGCGCGATCGATTGTGGATCTAACAAGCGGCTTTTCTTCCTCAAAAAATCGGCTCAATACGTATTCAACCGAGCCTTCGCCTGGCGCCGCTCCAATACCAATGCGCAATCGCGGAATTTCCTCCGTTCCGAATCGCACGATGATTGATTCGAGACCGTTGTGGCCTCCCGGACCGCCGCAGGCCCGCAATCGAAGGCGGCCAAGTGGCAAAGCGAGATCGTCGAGCACAACGAGAATTTCCGGCGCCTCGATTTTGAAAAACTGTGCGAGCTCGGCGAGCGGTTCGCCGCTTCGATTCATGTAAGTCATCGGTTTCACTAGAATCAATTCTCCTGATTGCGCCAAAAGCGCGTCCTTCTTAGTCGATTGTTTCCATGTCGACTCAAAATGCGCGGCAAGCCGATCGACGACAAGAAAGCCGATGTTGTGACGCGTATGCTCGTATTCGACCCCGGGATTTCCGAGACCGGCAATCAGACGAACTTGTGGAGTTCTTTCTTCCACAGTCGCTCAGACGAAAATCAGATTCGGCAAGACCTGTCCTCGGCGGCGTTAACTAAGATCGAGCGGATCCAAACAGCTTACTTCTTTTGCTCTTTTTCCTTTGGGATCGCAGGGGCCGCGGCCGTTTCACCCTCTTCCTTTTTCTCGCCAATCACTTCGGGTCCAGCGACAGCTGGGGCTTCAGCCACAACTGGTTCTTCTTCGACTGTTGGCGCGAGAACTGAGAATGCCGTGAGATCGGGCGGCACCTTGCTCGTGACTCCAGACGGCAGTTGAATCTGGCGCAGGTGAATGGAGTCTCCGATGTTCAACTGCGAGACATCGACGGTGATCCGATCCGGCAAATCGCGCGGCAGACATTCAATTGCTAGCGCGCGCAAGCTTTGCTCAAGCAATCCGCCAAAGTTTTTGACGCCATTGGGAACGCCAATGGGCTCGAGCGGGACCTCAGCTTGAATCGTCTCGTCCATTGAGATGGCGTGAAAATCAATATGAAGAATGTCACCGCGGACTGGTGAGTGTTGCACTTCCTGCACAAGCGCCGTGCGATTCGATTTCTCACCAGCGATTTCGAGCTCGACCAGAACATTTTCTCCAGAGGCATGGCTCATCATTGCGTTGATGTCTCGGGCGGAGACTTGCAATGGCTGCGGCTTGTCCTTGCCGCCATAAATGATCGCCGGAATAACGCCGCGCGCTTTCAGTTTGCGTACCGCGGAGCGTCCCACGCTCGCTCGTGGTTCAGCTTTTAGCTTGACTTGTTTTGCCATTTCTTTCGTTTTCGATGTTGAACAGCGATGAGACGGACTCATCCTTGTGAATCCGCTTTATGCCCTCGCCGAGAAGCTCGGAGACGCATAGCACCGTGGTTTTAAACCCTTCGACAGTGCGCACCGGAGTGCTGTTGGTTGTTATCAATTCCTCAATTTTTGACTTTTGCAAGCGCGGGATCGCTAGATCGACGAGAACAGCGTGTGAAACACCAGCATAAATCTTCAGGGCGCCGCGCTTCTTCAAAAGCTCAGCTGCAGAAGCCAACGTTCCCGCTGTTTCGGTAAGGTCATCGACCAGCAACACATCGCGATCTTCGACCTCGCCTATCAAGTAAAGTGCCTCCGTCTCCGTCGCGCTCCGGCGTTCTTTGGCGACAATCGCTAGGTTCGCGCCGAGCCCGTCGGCATAGGCCGAGGCCATTTTGAGGCCGCCGAGATCTGGGGAAACCACCACCGTTTTTCCCGTAAGCTGCTGTCGTAAATACTTGATCAATACCGGGAGCGAATAGAGGTGATCTACCGGAATATCGAAGAAGCCCTGCACTTGCTGCGCGTGCAGGTCCATGGTCAGCACCCGGCTCACGCCAGCGGCATCCAGCAAATTCGCCACGAGCTTCGCCGTAATTGGAACACGAGGCTGATCTTTGCGGTCCTGGCGGGCATAGCCGAAAAATGGAATGACCGCCGTGATCCGATCCGCGCTGGCACGCCGTGCCGCGTCAACCATAATGAGCAACTCCATCAAGTGCTGGTTGGTTGGCGGACAAGTCGGTTGGATAATGAAAACATCGTGGCCCCGAATATTTTCCTCAATCCTGACGTAGGTCTCGCCGTCCGGAAACGAGCTGATTGTCGCCTGACCAAGTGGTACGCCGATATATTTGCAAATGCGCTCGGCCAGCTCCCGGTTAGCGGATCCGGTAAAGACCTTCAATTCTGGCTGGAGCGCAAACATGGAGCGGTTAAGTTAGGCGGTTGGAAACAGCCTTGGCAATCTTCAAAAACTTGCCAACTAGTATTTCTTTAGCGAGTAATTCTATACCTAAAATCCCCGACATGAACACCGATGCCATCCGGGTGGATCGTCCCACCACCAGCTCGAAACTCTTCGCGCACACGCGCTGGGATGCGATCCCGACGCTGGCCGGTCTTTTCCATCTCGTCTATTTTCTAGGTTTGTTTTTCCTGTTTCCGCATGCGCCGCTTTGGGTGATGCTGGTTCTTGGATTCATTTACTCGTTGATGGTCAACGCAAACATCAACGGCGTAGGGCACAACTTCATTCATAACCCATTCTTCCGCTTGGAGTTGCTTAATCGACTGTTTGGAATCACTCAATCGATCGCGTGTTGCTTCTCACAAACGTATTACAATGCGGTTCACATGCAGCATCACAAAGGCAATGCCGACCGGCCTGATGAGAAGGGTGAGACGATCGACTGGATCTCCATTTACAAACACGGGCACGATGGCGAAGCGGAGAGCCCGTGGAGATATGTCTTCCTAAGTTTCTTCCGCGACGATATTGGTGCGATTCGGAGGGAATTGCGCAAACGCGGCCGCCGCGAACTCATATGGGGAAACATCGAGCTGGCAGCTTTCGCGACTGTGCTGTTCGTGATGTTTGTGTTTAACTGGCGCTACGTGATTTTCTATTTTCTGCCGTTTTTCTATCTTGGCCACTGTTTTAGTTATCTGAATGGCTATTACCGCCATTATGGGGCGGACCCCGATAAACCCATTGCTTGGGGGGTGAGCAGCTACGGGAAGATTTACAACTGGCTCTTTTTTTACAATGGCTATCATGCCGAGCACCATTTCCGGCCGAAAGTGCATTGGACCAAAATGGAAGCGTTCCACCAGCAAGTCGCAGAACTGCAAAAAGAAGAAGGCGTCCGCGTGATCGAGCATGCGCACATGCTTGGGTTCCTCGATCGCAACCTGCCGAAGCGCGGAAAATCTGCCCTCGAGACGACCGAGGCGATTTCATAGATAGGGGCGATCCACCTCAACTCCGAAAGTATTGGGCTTTCGGTAAACTGCTGCCCTCTCGTTAATTGGCAAAGCTAGCGCGCAGTTTTTCTTTGTTTGCCTGGCAGTCTTCCTGCAAGCGGCGGATTTCAGCCGCTTGCTGCTTTTCCAGCGATTCCACTTCGTCGAACTTCCCTGCGTTTTGTGCTTTGCGAATCTGATCTTTAAGAAAAACCTCTTTCTCGGCGATCTTCGCTCGATAAATGGAATCAATTTCCGCAATTTCCTTTTTCTGATCGGCCGTGAGCGAAATGGACGGCGACGTTTTTTCGAGCCGTTCCATCGCGAGTTCGTAGGCTGATTTCATTTTCGCATCCTGTTGTTCGTGCTCGGAATCGGACTGAAAAAACCGTCGCGGATTGCGTTCGCGAAATCAAATCCTAAGTTACTCTTTCATGTGCGCGAAAATTCAACTTCTCAGCGTCGACTTCGATGGCACGCTCGTTTCGCGCGCTGGCGAACCCGTCCTCGACATCCAGTGCATGGAATTAATCCGCGAATTGCAGGAAGGCGGCGCGATTTGGGCGATTAACACCGGTCGCTCCGTCGATCTCCTCGAATCCGGCCTGGCCGATTTCTCATTTCCGATCCGTCCCGATTTTATTCTCACAAACGAGCGCGACGTTTTTCGTCCCGGCCAAAACGGGGACAAATGGGAAGCGTTTGGTGATTGGAACGAACGCTGCGCCCGTGAACACGCAGATTTATTCAGTTCATCGCAATCGGTGCTCGCCGAAGTCGTCGACTTCGTGAATCAAAAAACAAAAGCCCGCATGATTTACGAGGCGAGCGAACCGATTGGTTTGATTGCGAACAGCGAAGAAGAAATGGATCGGGTGACCGAGTTCATCGAGGAGGCGCGCGCCAAACAGCCCAAGTTCAATTACCAGCGCAATACAGTTTACCTCCGTTTTTGCCATACCGATTACCACAAAGGCGCGGCGCTGGCTGAGCTTTCCCGCTTGATCGATGTCCCGCGCGAAAAGATCTTCGCCGCGGGTGATCATCACAACGATGTTTCAATGTTAGACGGTCAATTCGCTGCACTTCCATCATGTCCAGCTAACGCCATCCAGGAAGTGAAAGATGCGGTCCGCGCCGCGGGCGGTTATGTCGCCCAAAACGAGTATGGCGCCGGCGTCCACGAAGCCCTCGTCCACTTCCTTAACGGAAGTCGCTAACCCATTAAACCCTTCAACGAGTCAATTCTTCAATGCCGCGACAGCCAGCGCTAGCGGAGCATCCGCTTCAATTTTTCCGGCAAAACGGTTGGTCATGTAGGTTAAAAGCAAAACCCAAAATGAAAGCGCAAGCCCGAACAGCGGAAATT
>QHON01000004.1 GCA_003218815.1 Verrucomicrobiota bacterium | reverse complement strand
CCCAACTGAAGTGGTCGCGAGAGTAAGCGCGGCCGGCTTTCCGGTGACAGAACAGCAAATGACCCATCTCGCTTCGGACCTCGGTGAGTCCACCATGTTCAATCGCGCAGGTGGGGCGCCGACTTTCGCCGTCGGTATGGCGCACATGTTTGCACGGATCTCCGCTGGCCCAACTGCGCTCGCGCTTTGGTACCACTTCGCGATCATGTTTGAGGCTTTGTTCATTCTTACAACCATTGACGCCGGGACGCGCGTGGGGCGCTTTTTGCTCCAAGATTTTCTGGGCAATATCTGGCGGCCGCTTGGCAATACGCGCTCGTGGAGCGCAAATCTCTTCTCAAGTGTGTTGCTGGTGTCGGCGTGGGGTTGGTTTTTGTACCAGGGAATCATCGACCCTCTCGGTGGGATCAACTCTCTTTGGCCGCTGTTCGGATTGGCGAACCAATTGCTCTCAGTAGTCGCGCTCTGCCTCGGCACGACGATCCTGATCAAAATGCATAAGGGGAAATACCTTTTTATAACCGTCTTGCCGCTTTGTTTTATGTGCGCGGTTACGTTTTCAGCTGGGTACCTGAAGATCTTCTCGCCGGATCCAAAACTCGGCTTTTTAAGTGGCGCGCGATCACTTTTGCATGAGGCAGCGGGAATTGTCGATCCAGCTAAGGCAGCTGATTTGGCCCGGCAAGCAGGTGTCTGGCAATTTGATGCGTTGGTTGCTGTTTTCTTTCTTGTCCTCGTGCTCCTGATCGTGCTTGGCTCGGCAAGACAGTGGTGGCAGCTTCTACGCGGGACCAGACGGGTGGTTTTGCACGAAAGCGAATTCGTGCCAATCAGCGCTGCGCAACTCGCGGAGTTTTAGCCGTTCCTGTCGGGCGGATTATTTGTAAAGATGCAAGTCGACGATGTGCGAAGACCTCACTCTGGTTTCGCACAGATTTCACCGCATCTAAAAGTCGCGAACATTGAGAAGATTTGCGTTGGGGATTACCAAGCGAACATCAAATTTTAGCGGCAGCGACGTTCATGGTTCATCTCAACAATGCACCCCGTTAGCTATAAACGCCGACGAATAAATCCCGGGTCGCGGACATTAAGCGCCGCCGCAGTGCGTCTTTTTACGGCAGCGGTCTGAACGCGTGGTCAAAGACGTAATCGGCGACGCGTTCGCCTTGTGCGATACCCTGAGTTTTGTCGAAGGACCAGTGAATGCCGAGATAGATTCGGCTCTGGCCGTTTTCTTCTTCCGCTTGGGAAAGAGACGAGAAGGTACGCGGCATGTACCGCCGGACATTGCCATTGTGGTCTTTGGTAACGCCATTGAATTCATCCGAGACGAATGTGAAAGCGATGGCGTCGGTCCCGAAGAATCGGCGGAGGGTTTGGAAGAGCGCGCCACCGAAGCCAGCGTGACCGGAGGGATAGGCGGGAAATGGCGGGGTAAAGTTTGGTGCGTTCAGATTGCTAGCTGGCGCGCCCAAAGGGGCGAAAGTTCGATCGCCTATCGTTGCAGGATTACCATCACCTGCGTGAGTAGGACCAGTTCCGGGATCCGATTCACGAATTCCGGTGATAGGGCGCCAAAAATCATAAAAGTATTTCGATTCCCAGACTGATATGCCGGCGTCGGCCATCGCCGTATTAATCAACGCCAACAAACGCGCAAGATCGAAAGTGCTCAACTTCCTTTGATCAGCGACCCGCACCGCGATCTGATTGTAAAGTCGCGGTGGCGCACAGAGACTGGGCGTTCCATCGTAAGCCCAGAACGTGCCAACAAAAGTTTGTTCTGCGGTCCGTTGTGTCGGCGTCACAACACCGTCGCCACCGATGCCTTTCACTTCGTTGTATGCGGTCGTGTATTCCGCGCTCGTCATTGCAGGCGGAGGCGGAACGCGAAACTGCTGCGACGATTCCAAGACGAAAGCATTGCACTCGCCCCAGTGCGCGCCGAGAGCGAGCGGGATCAAGCTAATCGGATCCTGACGCCAATGCCCAGGGAGATTGCTTGTGAAATAATCGATGCCGACACGAGGCTCCGGAATCTGCGAGCCGTCATTGACTCGCATTGCAAGAATGGCAGCGGCCGCCCTCCGCCCTAGATCAATGCCATTCGCCTGTTCGTTTTTGTTTTTTATCTGAGCGAGATCGTCCGTCAATAAAGAGTCGAAACTCGCAGCCTGTGATGGAAAGAGCGCGACGAGCGTGTCATGCGCGGCCTGACTGACGGCCGCATCCATGGAGGTTGGGCCTTGCGCCAAGACACTGGTGTAGCTCCGGTAACCGCCGAGCAAAGCATTCATTGCGTCGAAAATTGCGATGTGCACAATAGCCATTGCCCGGCTCGAGCGCCCCGGCCCGAGTTGTTCGCCGAACACTCGATTCTCCCCAGGGGCAACCGGTGTATGATCGAGGCCGGTCGCGTTAATCGCGATTTGATTCCACCGGTGAACAGAGTCGAGCCCCTTCTTCGGGGCCTGGTTCAAGTAAATGGACTGCGCTGCACTAAAGCGAGGACCGAACGCGTCGCGAAAGTTGTCAGCGCGTCCGTCGGTGACAGCGGGGAAACAAAACGCGAAAGTAAGAAAGAGCGCCGAGGATAATTTCATCTGGTTAATTGGCTGCGATTTGGATTTGCCATAACGATGTTTCTGGCAAGTGGCGGAGATGCTGTTTTTTTTTGGTACAGGAGTCAACTCAATCTGGAAGAATTAGCGCGCAGCAGAGGCTTCAACGATTGACGTAGAGCAAGCTTCAGATTTTCTCAGACGTTACCACCAGGTCTCCTCTCGGCGGTTGGATCGATGGTTTGGACCCGCAACTACGTCGTTTACGTTCGTCAGAGCACGATGTGAATCTGGAACGGCGGCCGCCGCCGCCGCCGAAGGATCAGGCTGTGACCGGTGCGCGGTAACCGAAAAATTCGCGCTCCTTGATGATCTGCACTACCTCCGGCGGAATCATCCGTTCCCAGGTGCCATCTCCAGACTGCAATTTGACCAATGCGTCAGGCGGATAAATTCGCAAGTACTCTGGATGATAATCGGTGATCTCTTCGATGTATCGATTGTCGATTAAATAACGAAATAGCGAGCGCAGATTTGGGGCAACTTCAACCTGCGTTGCGCTGACAATCTTTCCGCTAGGTTCGTCGATCATTGGATAAACGTAAAGCTTGAGTCCTCCTTTAAACATCCGCCCGAGCGCTTCCAGAATTCCGCCTTCGAGGTTCAGATAGTATTTTTCGTCAAAGATCTCCATCAAGCTCGGCACGCCCATCACCAAGCCGATCATCTTGTCTGTATAACGAGAAAGATACGCGGCGAGCCGGTAATATTCGCCGAATCTCGAGATTAAGACTGTCCGTTCGAGCGCGCCGAGAATATCAACTCGAGCGAGAAAATCAGCGTGATTCAGTTGTCCCTCAGCGAGCAGATTCTCAAGAGTCATCTCCATGAGCAGGACCAGATCTTTTTCTGGGCAAGCCGACTGTGCCAGAATAGCGCGGTGCGCGCCATCCAGCATGTCGTTCGTGGCGTAGGTCACGGGCCGAAAGCTACCCCGCTCGACCAGGATCGCTTTTTTATGAAACACTTCAGCGGGCTGTACCGTCTCGCCGTCCGCCGTGAACATCACCGCGCTCGTCAAACCCTGACTGACTAACTGCAAACTCATCAACCGGTTATCGACCCCTTGGAAAGCCGGTCCGGAAAATTTGATCATGTCTACTTCGATGCGGCCGGGAGCGAGATTCTCCTGAAGCGATGAAATTAGCTTTTCCGGTTCATGGTGGTAAAAAGCGCCATCGAGCAGGTTCACGCCGATGACACCGAGCGCTTCCTGTTGTTTGACGTTGGCTTCATCAAGCAGCCGCACGTGGATGATAATCTGGCTCGGTGGGCCGCGTTTCTCGGACTGAAATCGCACGCCGAGCCATCCGTGAGATTCATTGTGCTGTTTAAAACTGCGCGCTGCCACGGTGTCCGCAAAAACGAAAAACGTTTTTCCCCCTCCGAGTTTTCGATCGAGTCGTTCCACCAGAAGCGCGTATTCGTGGTCGAGCATCGTCTGAAGACGGACACGACTGACATACCGATCGGCCGGGCCGTAAATCGCGTCGCTAAATGTCATGTCGTAGGCCGACATCGTTTTGGCGATGGTGCCAGCCGCGCCGCCCACACGAAAAAATCGCCGTGCGACCTCTTGGCCCGCGCCGATCTCGGCAAAGGTTCCGTACTTGCTTGCCTCCAGATTAATCCGGAGAGCCTTTTTGTCGGTGCCGATTTCCATCTCGGGGTTCATACGCAACTCAAGATGTAGGCATTTGCTGTGTTCTCAACTTTGCAAATGCTGGAGCAGCTTCGAAAGCGCTCCGGATCGCTCGAGTTTTGAAGATCGCAGAGTCCCGCTATAAGCGCACCAATTCCGCGCTCTTTGCCGGAATCCATCCGCGTAAATTATTCGGTAGCGCCGCGTAAACCCAGTCACCGCGCGTATTCAGGATCTTGATCTCGCTGCCCGCGGGTAATGCCAGGACGCTGTTGGCAGTATCGGCCGTCGCGAGTCGCGCCTGCACATCGCTACCAATGACAACCGCGAGGGCGCGGCCTTTGCTGCCATGGCCAATTTCGTAGCTCGCGAAAATTGCCAGGGCAAAGGCTGACAATGATAAGATCGACAATACGGTCAGACGAACTGATCGTCGTCGTGTGAAGATCAGCCCAACAATACAAAAAGCTCCCGCCCAAAAAGCGACCGATGCCGCGGTGCTGTATTGGTTGACGCTTGCAAATTGCAGATAGCGTTCCGGCCAGCTCTCCTGCATCTCCAGGGCGCGCGCTTCATCGCGCGCGATCTGCAAATTAGCGGCGGCCTCGGGATGATGCGGTTCCAGCGCGAGTGCACGTTTGTAATTCAAGATCGCCCGGCCAAAATCGCCCGTGCGAAAATAAGCATTGCCGAGGTCGTAAAACAAATTTGCGCTCAATGGTCCTGAGCGAACAAGCGTTTCATAACCAGCGATCGCTTCTTTGAAATGTCCCTGCGCGTATTCTTGATTCGCCTTACCAAAATCCGTTTGTCCGAATGCCGATGCGGCAACAAAGGTGCAAATAACCGCGCAGCAAAGATCGACGAGAAGTTTTCTGGACTTCATACGTGCAAATGTTCCACCAATTCCAGGACGTCACGGCGGTTCTCTGAAGAAATCCGTTCCGAACCGTTGTGGGCTCCGCTATATTGGAACTCGTCGCTTTGTTCGAACAATCGCCGCAATCGTTCGCGTGAATCCGCATTTAATCGGAACGTATTCGCCGCTGTCTCAGCGTCGACCGTGTTTGGATCGACATTGCGTGCCAGCGCGGCTTTCACTCGAACGACCCTGGAAGCCTCCGCGTAATATTCCCGTGGCGATACATCATTGCGGCGCAACTTGCGCAACAGTTCAGCAGCTTCATGCTGTAACGCCGCGATGCGTCGCGCGTCACGGTTGTCGATCCTGGCTTGTCGAATTTTCCATCCGGCGAACCCAAGTAAAGCGAGCAACGGAATCAGCTGCGCTATCCAGAAAATTGGACGGGCGTAAAGTGGCGTGAACGATTGCATTCGCCCCCGCTCATTAAGTTGATACAAAATGTCCTGCTTCGCCGCCGCTGCTGAGGCTGCAGCCGGCATCGTTGACGCCGCCGGCTGCGATGCCACCGGTGCGGGAGCTGGTACCGCGCCGCCTTGAACATTAATAGCGATCGGATCGCTGCGCAGCGTTACATATTGCTCTTTGGCTGGATCGAAATACGAAAATGCGAGAAGGGGAATGGTCGGCTTCTTTTCATTAGGCGAAAGGACCATTTCGAAAGTCTTCGTGCCGCTAATTCCAACCTCGTCATCATTCTTGAACTTGGAAGATGGCGGATATTTGTGCCAACCGCGGTCATCTTCCACGGCCGGCGCATTAACGCGATCGAAATTACCCCGTCCGGAAATTGTCGATGTGACAGTAATCGGATCGCCTACTTGCACACTCTTTGGCTTTGCATCTGTCGTCATTGTGAAATTCCCAATCGCACCCGAAAAGCTCGGCGGGGCGTTTTGCGGCAACGGTTTGACCTCGAATGCCACCGGTTCACTGTTGATCTCAACCTCGCGCCGCTCGCCGAATTGGCTGAATGGTTCGGAAAAAAACGGGTCGGAGAATGGGTCGTCGAGATTAAACAAATCAAAAGGTGAACGGGAGCGCGGTGTGTTTGGTCTTCGCGCTGTCAAAACTTGTGCCTTCGCTTTGATGGGCCCGATTTCAAATTTTCCTGCGCGCGCGGCCGCAATCGCCGTCTTAAAAGTCACTACATCATAAGACCGCCCGTTAATTGTCTCCAGATTTTCACCAGATTGCTGCAG
>QHON01000003.1 GCA_003218815.1 Verrucomicrobiota bacterium | reverse complement strand
TCTGGCGCGATATTGAAGCAGACGTTTATCCTTAACCATACTCCTGTTCCTTTGACAACGCTTTGTATACTCGGCACAATTTGCGCCCATTCCGCTGCGGGCGCTTACGAAGGTTCCAAATGGCGGATCCGTAAATTGCCGCAGGGCAAATGAGTTTCTTTGGAGTGAGAAAGTTCCTGTGTAGCTTTCGATCGAAAAATGAATCCGTTGATGCACTTCTATTGGAACGATGCGATCCAGGGTGTCGCCGATTGTTTTCCGCCTCGCGCAGCAGCTACGAGACCTTAGAAATGTCATGACAGAAAGCCAAAGAAGAAAATTCGCAACGGCGCCGTTTCTAGTCGGCACATCGCTTTTTCTCTGTGCGCTGACCTTCTATTACTTTGCGGTGCTAAAAATTGACTATCGCAAAACCGCACTGCTCGACCTCGGCCCGCATCCTGACGCTCCAGAATACTTCGCGCAGGGAACGGCGCTGCTTAAGGATCGATGGCCTTCAATCCAAATCGGATATGATAAACTGCCGTCGAGGTATCCAGTTGGTTATCCGGTATTGATGCTTCCTTGGCTCAAGATCCTCCCGAAAGCAGATTCCATCCTGGCGCCGTTTAGGACAAATCAAACGCTTGGCCTGCTTCTGCTTGTGACCGTGTTTTCCTTTTATGTCTACCTAGCGATGCCGTTGACTGGCGGGTTTGCGGCACTTTTGCTGGCCACGCTGCCCGGTTTTTTCACCTTCTGCCGTTCGTCGTTAAGTGAGATCAGCACATCGGCGTTATTTGTATTGGCATTTATGTTTGCGTATTTGGGCCTCGAGGAGGAACGCCGCTGGAAAATCTATCTGTCGGCAATTTTCCTCGGCCTCTCGCTAAACATCCGGGCTCAGTCTCTCTTCTTCGCGCCGCTTTTGTTGGCGATGGCTCTATTCCCAGTCAGGGGAAACCGTCTGCGCTGGTTTCTCCATTGTGCTTCCCTTCTGGTCGTTTTCGCGCTGGCGGCCAGTCCGATGCTGGTGCTAAACACGATCCAGTTTCATTCGCCATTCAAAACAGGATACGGTTTTTGGGTCCCTTATTTTTATGACTTCTCAGGCGCGCATTTTTCGGGCAAACCTTTGCTCTTCTTTCTTCAATACATCCCAAGCAACGCCGTCTTCTTGTGGAGGGAGCTGTGTCTGGACCCGCAGGGATTTACCGCCGCCAATATTTTTGGCACCGGCACCTGCTTCGTCGCCGCGTTTGTTCTTCTGATTTGCGCGGGATTGTGCTTCGTCTGGCCCAGTTGGTTCGTTAGCTGTGCTTTTTTAGCTGGCTTGAGTTTCCTTGCCGGGACCGCATGTTCCAGCCCGGCGGATGGGCGGTTCTATCTGCCGCTTCTAATCCTTTTGATCGCGGTTGCCGTCCTGCCTTTGACATGGGCGGCGAAAAACCTGGTCCTGGGAAAACGCGTCATCGCCGCCGTTGCTATTTTTGCTTTGTTTGCCGCCGCCTGTCTTGGTTACCCTTCGCGTTCTGGCTACAACACAGTCAAAACCATTCGATCGCAGACGTGGGACGCTCTCCATTTCACAACTCCAGCACGCCGATCCCCACAGTTTATCGCGCAACGGCATTTCACTGAATTGTTCAGCCGCCAGCCTGGCATTGTTCTGTCCGATATTGATCCTGTTTACCTGAACGCGCTTTTGCCGGAGCCATTTGTTGCGGCGCCTCTCGATGGAAAGCACCATTATCAGTGGAGCAGCGTTTGGCGCTATGATCGGCCGCAAGCGGTGGCACTGGTGAAACGTGGTTTGAATCAGTCGCTTCCGATTTACGTGCTGTTCGTATCGACTGAGGAGATGCAGAAAAAGGCATCGCGATTACCGGAGCTCGACGGTTATCAGTGGGTCATTGTTACTTCCAACACTAACGACAAAGCGGTAGTTCTAAAGCTTGCTCCGGTTGCATCCGAAGGTGGCATGCGATTCTAGCCTACGTTCGACTCATGTTTTCTCGAGGAATTGATCCGAAATTTGCGTTCACGCGGAAAGCTGTTCGACCTAGTCTTTTTTTTGCGATGCTTTTGCTGGCAGCTTATCTCCGGATTACTGGGTTAACCTGGGGTCTGACGACTGGCTACGGTCACTTCCGAAACTTTCATCCGGACGAATTCCTTAGCCTCAGAGGAGTGCTTCAAGTCGACTTATTGCGGGGCCGTATTAAAGCGCCCGCTGCATATTTCGAAGGCACATTCAATTACTACCTGTGGGCAATTCCCCAAGCGGCCCTTAATCTCTCTACCAACACAGGGCTGACTTCGACGGCCTCAAAAAAGATGGAAACCGAAGGCCACGCCAGCCTTCTGTATATCTGTCGATGGATGTCAGTTTTGTTCGATCTCTCCGTTGTTGTCGTCGTTTTCCTCGCGATTAGAGAAGTAACCCGGAATTTTTATCCCTCTCTTCTTGGCGCTTTTGTTTATGCCATTCTGCCGATGCAGGTTATTTACGCGCATTTTATGCGGACCCATCTCTTGGCCAATTTGCTCTGGGCCATGGTCATTTGGCTATCTTTAAAGTTCCGAAAACGCCAAAGGTGGTGGATGATTTTTATAGTTGGGTGCATTTCTGGCTTGGGAGCCGCAACTCACTATCCTGTTGGCATCATCGTTATCGTCCCATGTTTCTATTTCTTGTTTCAGCGATTCGATAACTTGTCGAATTGGAGGATCCGGTTTTGGAAGCGCGTCAAGTGCTTCGTTGCAGGCCCAGTTTGGTTGATCGCTCTTGGATTTCTATTGGGCCTTTTTATCGGACAGCCGGAACTTTTTTTTGATTCCCGGGCTGTCGCAACCGAAATCACAAATTACATGTCAAGATATGCGTCGTTGCACGAATTCAAAGCAAGCAGTCTACTCAATCTTTCGACGGTCTGGGAGTCTGTATCCTTTTTGATTCCCTATTCGATGTATCCCATCCTTTGGTTGCTTCCTTATTGTGCGGTCTGCTATCTGTGCTTTCGGCGCAGGCTCTACTCCAAAAGCCTTCCCATTCTGCTTGTTTCTCTACTGTATCTCTACTTCATGAGCAAGGGGTATGTGGTCCCCATTTTTGCTCGTGCTATGATGCTCTTATTTCCGGGATTGTGCATTCTTATCGGTCTGGCGTTCGATGATTTGTTACTGTTGTGGAGGAAACGGCCGATCATTATCACTCTGTTAACAGGTGCTCTCCTTCCATTCGTTATGCCATCAATAGTTTTCGATTTAGCGTACGTTCGTGCTATGCGGCAAAAAGACCCGCGCTCAGCTCTCCGTGAAGACCTGGAGAAGCTGATTGGTGACGCGACGGTAACTGTTGGGGTTTTGAAATTCGGAGGATATTTTTACACCGTCATGCCAGCTGTTGAACCGTTGAAAAGCCAAAGAGTAACAGTTCAGTTACAGGATCCCGGGCAGAAAGCTGATATCTTCTTGGCTGGATTCCCAGTACCAATTAATCCAGCGTGGTCGGGCACAATTATCAGCGAAATTGAGAGGCAAGGAAGGTTTAGATATGAAAAAAGTTATGTTGTCCGGCCAAGGGTTTTAGGGCGCGAGCTTCAACTCGCGCGGTTTCCCTCGGATATGACCTATCCTTTCCCGACGATTTTGCTTTTTCGGGCTAAAACTCAAACGTAAGTCCAGTCACGGAGTAGTCTAAAAGGGCTCCCTGATTAGTGCGGACAATGATCCAGTGTTTGCCCGAGACTCTGGACCTCCACCATGCCAACCCGCGCAGGTTGTTACGCCGCGGGTCATTCAATTCCGGCGCCTTTGAGATTGTATTTTACTATGGCGTAAATGGCTCTCACGCCGTCTTTCCAATTGACTTTCTTGCCTTCCGCGTAAGTCCTGCCGCTGTACGAAATCCCTACCTCATAAATCCTGCAGCCCCTGCGGGCAAGTTTGGCAATAATTTCCGGCTCAATACCGAAACGATCTTCTTCGAGATGGATCGATTTGATAACCGAAGCTTTGAACGCTTTGTAGCCTGTTTCCATATCTGTCAGGTTGAGATTGGTGAAGATGTTCGAGAGCAGAGTTAAAAATCTGTTACCTGCCATGTGCCAGAAAAAAAGAACGCGATGTGGCCGCCCGCCCATAAAACGGGACCCGAAAACTGCGTCCGCTTTTCCGGATAAAAGCGGCTCCAAAAGCACTGGGTAATCCTCGGGGTTGTATTCGAGATCCGCATCTTGCACTAGAACGATCTCCCCGGTTGCGGCTGCGAAGCCACTACGCAAAGCCGCTCCTTTGCCGCGATTAACCGGATGATAAATGATCCGATCAGCTATTTGAGCAACCCTCTCCTCTAGGACGGCTTTCGTCCCGTCTTGGGAGCAATCGTCCACGACAATGATCTCTTTGCTCTCAATCGCGGCACCTCGAACGGCCTCGACGATCTTTTCGATGGTATCCTTCTCGTTGTAACACGGGATAACGATTGAAACTTTCATTTTTTCAATTAGCCGCGCGGAACTTCACCGTGGCGGTCGGTCTTATCCTCGATAACCAATTTCGCTGGAGAAAAAGAGCAGTTGTGCTTGACTAGAAGGTTTGACATTCCTCGCTAGAATGCCTGCGCAAGTTATCAAAATCAGTGGTGCGCGCCAGCACAATCTAAAGAATCTCCACGTAGAAATTCCACGGGAGAAGCTGGTCGTCCTTACCGGCTTGAGCGGCTCGGGAAAATCATCGCTCGCCTTTGACACGCTTTATGCAGAAGGGCAACGGCGTTACGTCGAAAGCCTCTCGGCTTACGCGCGGCAATTCCTCGATCAGATGGAAAAGCCGAACGTCGATTTCATCGAAGGACTTTCGCCCGCTATCGCCATTGAGCAACGCAGCGCCGGGGCTAATCCGCGATCGACCATCGCAACCACGACCGAAGTTTACGATTATTTGCGCGTCCTCTTTTCGGCAGTCGCTCAACCGCACGATCCGCTCACGGGGAAGCCCCTTAGGCGGCAAACACCGCAACAAATTGTCGATCACATTCTTGAATACGAGCCGGGGACAAGAATCATTGTGCTCGCACCGCTGATTGAAAACCAGTTAGGCGAATTTCGGGATGTGATCGAGAAAGCCAAGCGCGAAGGATTCATTCGCGTTCGGATTGACGGCCAGATCGCTGAGCTCGATCGGCCGGAACCGATTCGGCTTAAAAAAAACGAACTACACACGATTGAGGCGGTAGTCGATCGCCTGGTCGTGCGCGATGGAATTCGCGTCCGTCTGACTGATTCGATTGAGACTGCGCTCAAATGGGGTGGAAACCGGGTGGTCGTCCTAAAACAAACATTCAACGCCGAATTGAGCGGGACTTTGGAAGAACTCCGCTATTCGACCGATTACGGAAATGCGGAAACGGGGTTCACGTTAGCCGAGCTGACTCCGAAACATTTTTCATTCAATAGTCACCTCGGAGCTTGTCCGGCATGCCATGGTCTCGGTACCCAGTTGGCTTGCGATCCGGCGTTGGTGATTTCGGATCCCGGCAAAACACTCGCCGAAGGGGCGATCACGCCATGGCGGCGCGGGACGAAGCGAATGCAGGCATACTACCGGCACTTGCAAGGTGCGCTCGTAAAACACTTTGATGTCGATGAAAACGTGCCTTTTACCGAATTGCCCGAGCGATTTAAGGAAGCGCTTTACTTTGGGACCGGCGATCAACCAATCGAGATGAGTTTCAGCAGTAACGGCCGTTCCAATAAAAAGGGGCACCCGTTTGAAGGACTCGTTCCCCAGATCGAGCGGCTCTATGAAGAAACTCGGAGCGAGCTCACTCGCAATCGCATCCGTGCGTTCATGACACGCGAGCCCTGCAAGGTTTGCGGCGGCGCCAGGCTTAAGCCGGAGATTCTCTCTGCCACAATTAAAGATCGACATGCGCGCGAATTGAATATTCATCAAGTCAGCGAACAAACGATCGAGACGGCCGCGCGCTACCTCGAGGATCTCGACCTATCCGCACAGCAACGATTGATCGTGAATGAAGTCGTGCACGAAATTCAATCGCGTCTGCAATTTCTCATCGAAGTCGGCCTTGGATATCTTACTCTAAATCGCGAGAGTGGTACGCTCTCTGGCGGAGAAGCGCAGCGGATCCGGCTGGCGACGCAGATCGGATCCGGCCTGGCCGGGGTTCTTTACGTTTTGGATGAGCCGAGCATCGGCTTGCATCAGCGCGATAATGCGCGCTTGCTAGGAACGCTACGGCGGCTGCGCGATCTCGGCAATTCCGTGATTGTGGTGGAGCATGATGAAGAAACCATCCGCGCGGCGGACCACATTCTCGATCTCGGCCCGGGTGCGGGTCCGCGGGGCGGCGAGATCGTTGCTCAAGGGAGCATCGAAGAAATTGTTAGCGCGAAAAATTCTTTGACTGGCGACTATCTCTCCGGACGCGCGTGCATCCCGATTCCAAAGCAGCGCGTCAGGCCGCCATCAATCAACGATCAGGATGGCTGGCTCACAGTTGTAGGCGCAGCCGAGAACAACCTCAAAAAAATCGACGTTTCTTTCCCTCTCGGCTGTCTCACTTGTGTAACTGGCGTGTCCGGCAGCGGTAAGTCGACGCTGGTGGATGATATTCTGCGACGCGCTCTCTTTGGAGTGGAGCAGATCGACAAAGCGATCGTGATCGATCAAAGTGCGATCGGCCGGACGCCCCGCTCCAATCCGGTCACCTACACCGGCGCCTTTGCGCCTATCCGCGAGTTATTCAGTCAATTGCCTTCGGCGCGGGTGCGCGGTTATGATCCCGGGCGATTCAGTTTTAATGTCAAAGGCGGCCGCTGCGAAAATTGCGAAGGCGCTGGGTTGATCAAAATCGAGATGCATTTTTTGCCGGACGTTTACGTGGAATGCGAAGTGTGCCACGGCAAGCGCTACAATCGCGAGACGCTCGAGATCACCTACAAAGGCAAGAACATTGCTGACGTTCTCGATTTGACGGTGGATGAAGCAGCACGCTTTTTCCGGAATGTGCCGAGCGTTTCCGAAAAATTAAATTCTTTGCTGGACGTAGGCCTCGGTTATCTGCGACTCGGTCAAGCCGGAACCACCCTGTCCGGAGGCGAAGCGCAGCGCGTCAAACTCGCCACGGAGCTCGCGAAAAGAGCGACTGGCCGGACGGTTTACATTCTCGATGAGCCGACAACCGGATTGCACTTCGCTGATATCGAGAAGTTGCTGCAAGTATTGATGAAGCTGCGCAATGCGGGTAACACGGTGATTGTGATCGAGCAGAACCTAGAGATGATTAAATGCGCAGATTGGATCATTGATCTCGGGCCTGATGGCGGCGAGCACGGCGGGGAGATCGTCGGGACTGGTCCGCCGGAAAAAATTGCCGATCTTCCAAATAGTTTCACGGGCAGATATCTGCGACCGATGTTGAAGGCGCGATGAAGAACTCCAGCGCAGACCATCGAAGGCGCAGTCTTCACTACAAGAGATGGGCCCGGAGGATCGCTTTGATCGGCTTGTCGATTTGGTTTTCCCAGTCATTGCGCGCAGAAATTTCGCCGGCACTGATGGAGGCAACGAAGCCATTACTGGAAGGAGTACCGGAGGTCGCCGTTGTACGTCTGCTCGCCCTGCTCGACAGCACTTTGACCGATGAAGAATGGTGCGCGGTCGCCGCAAAGCTTGCCGAGGCTCGGGTGGCCGCAAGACAGCCTTGGGACGCGTTGCTGTTGCTCGCGGATTTCAGGCTGCGTAATCTTCCAGCGGCAAAGTTTTGGCGCGCGCAAGCCTTTGCCAGTTTGCATCGATGGGCCGACGCACTGCCGCTCTACGAGGAACTGGCGGCGGACCAAAGTTCATCATTTCGCGAAGCAGCCACTTTTGGAGCCGCAGACATGTTGCGTGGGTTGGGAAGACGGGATGAAGCGTTGGCGAAGATATTGGTTCTGCTTCGCGACAAACAATGGGGCGTTCAAGCGGAACTGCGATCGGCCGAACTGTATATCGACAAGGGGGACGCGGGCAACGCGTCGCGCATTCTTGATGAGATCCAACCCAAGTCGGTCGCGGAACGGAAGGAGCGACGGCTTCTGCGCGGACGTTTGGAGCTGATTTTGCAGCGGCCCGAGAGAGCAATCGGTGTGTTTGAAGCGCTTCTAAAAAGACCGGTGGGGGCGACTCATGCCACCCTGATCGCGGCGCTCTTCGGGATCGCCGACGCGCATTTGCAATTAAAAACACCAGAAGCCGGGGACGATGTCCTTGAGCGATTTATCGATCGTCATCCAGCGGATCCGGAGTTACCCATTCTCTTTGCAAAGCTAGACGAACTCTATCGCGCGGAGCGTAAAGCGTCACGGAGCGAACTGGAAAAATGGGTACGCAATCCGGAACAGCCACGACGCACGTTCGCCCGATGGCATCTTGCTCTTCTTGAAGTTCGTGTCGGGCACCGAGATCGAGCTCGGCAATTGTTCAACGATCTTCGTCACACCGAGGTAAAATCTCCCGAGCTTGCGCGGGCTTTGTTGGAGTTTGCACAACTAGAACTGGAAGATCGACATTTCGATGAGGCGATTGCGATTTTGGATGATGCGCGCGTGCTTCGTCCGGAAGCGCAATTGCTCGATCAAATCAATCTTCTCTCCGCGCAAGCGCAATATCTCGCGAAACGCTTTGAGGTGGCAACCACGGCGTTCGAACAAATCGGGCGTTCCACTTCGCCGTGGGCGAAACTTGCACTGTTCAACGCATCCAGCGGCTGGCTGCAACTCGGCGATCACGCCCGTTTTTTGGCCGATTACAACGCACTTGAAAAGCAGGGCGGCGATGAAGAATCGCGCGCCAGCTTGCGACTGGAAGAAGGTTTAATGCAAGCCGCGAAAGGGGATAAAAAAGCGGCAGAATCGCTGCAACAATTTGTCCGCGATTTTCCCAAGGACCCCCGCGTCTCAGAGGCCTGGGTTGGTTTGGCCGAACTAGCCTTCCATTCCACGCCGCCCCGTCTGGGTGAAGCCCGGAAGAATCTAGCTCGTGCGGCCGATTCA
>QHON01000002.1 GCA_003218815.1 Verrucomicrobiota bacterium | reverse complement strand
TCTTGTTTCGATCCATCCACTGCTGGAGTTGGATAATTTCCAATGGATAAGTGGAAGCGGCGAGTGTTTGAGCCAAAAGTGGATCTGAATAAAGAGCAATCGGCGCGACCAGAGAATCCAATTCATCATTCGGAAGCTTGGGAGCCTGTTCCGTGTCCGAGGTTGTTGTGGTCATTACCTGGGATTCGGCCTGCTGTGCCAATGCTGCGGTCGAGCCCAACAAGAGAAATGCGACACCTGCGAGGGCGATCTCGCGATGAAGTAGTTTGCGGCTTTGTGATTTCATAAATTTTTGCTTTTCAACCGTTGCGTACGCCGCGCGGGCCGAACTTCTTTAAGTACTCCGAGTTTCCAGTTGGACCTGGCAATCGCGTAAAGCGGCCGTCCTAGCGTAGGTCCAGCCAATCGACCCTCTTCCGCCCGGCTGAAGATGCGTTCAAACGCCCGGTGACGTAATCAAGACCCTTTTACTTAATCCTTGGCGGAATCAAGTCAACGTCTTTGTCCGGACCCTGCGACTCCGAACTCCTTGTTGCACCCCCAAGTTAGAGTTGCAGGCGCGGTCGGAATTGTTACCCGACTCCAAACGAAATTCCGGCCGCAGCTTGACATTCCGGCTGCCGAATGATTACGACTCGCATCCGTGAATCCACCGAGCGAGAGCCGCCGTGAACTCGATTCGACAGTGATAAACATTGAGCTGACGCTCGTCAGCATCATCCAAGGCGTTGCCCTCTTTTTCTTAACGGATAATGCGCGCGCCATGATGTCAGCGCGAAACTGGGGCGCCTTTCTCTATGTCGCCGCCGGGCTGTGCGTGATCTTTATTTTTTGGTCACGGTCGATCATTCACACGCTTACCTTGATTAAATGGCCACTCGAGTTTGGGCATAACTTTTTCTACATCGCTTGCGCACTGGGCGAGGCGATTCTTTTCAGCCGACTCGATCGTCCGCTGGCGTGGTTTCAGCTGAGCGCTGGTTACGCGGCAGTCGTTTGGCTGCTTTTTGTCTACGATATGCGGCTGATTCGTGCGCGGATGGTCGAGTCGCGCACCGACGCCGATAGGGCGCTTTATGCGCGCACCAGGGCGGATCAATTACTGAACATTTGGGCGCTTGTTCCCTTACTTTTCCTTCTCAATCTCGGGTGCGCATTCGCCATATGCAGCCGACCCGATTTCTTTGTCGCTCGCGCCGGTCACGTTTGGCTGATCAGCATTCAGCTCGTTTCGTTCGTTGGGTACCTCGCTTACGTCGTCCGTTTCTTCAACACTATTGCGTCGCTCCTCCTGCGGAGCCGCGAAGCGGACTGATGGGAGCAAATCTCCTTAGCCACCAGTGATACGCTCCAGGCAATCGCTATGTTCACGGTTTCGCGAACAGCATCGCTTTTACCAGCGCCCACGATTGGTTCCAAATGTGAGGCGCGGAGCGTGTAAGTCGCCGTTCCGCTGCCAGGTTACGGAAATTCGCGCCGACGCGGCATTACTTCGCAACGGGAGCAGCCTGTGGCTCCTCATTCGAGATGTCTACTACGCAGCGCCATTGTCTGTCGGCGTCCAAACGCCAGATCGATATTCCTCTGAGATGAGCCGTCACAGGGGCACCATTTGGGCCAGGCACGGTTAATTCGTCCTTGCCCCGCATATAGGCCAGTTTGCCGTCCGGTGAGAATACCGGTTTTTCCGACACCCAGCGGATTTTAAATCCCGGAGTATTGAGACTCTCTGCGACATAAGCGCGAATAGCAGTCTTACCCTCGAGTACGGGCTGTCCCGGGAAAATGAGCACCGCGTCGTCGGTCCAATATGAGACGATCTTTTCAACATCCTTCCCAGCCGAGGCAAGGTCAGCCCATTCGGCATCCCGACGCAACAGCTTCGCCTGCTCCGTCGCCGCATCGAAACCGCGCTGGGAGCAGCCACCAAGCACCAGAGGAAGAATGAGTACCGAGAGGTCGATCAAACGGGAGCGCATGGGTCAACAAGATCAGCCGCCGCTAGCGAGAACACCGCGGCCCGGGAAGCCGAGGGGTAGACGGCACAGTCGTGAGGGTAGCGGCGACTGAGCGGGAGCAAAGGAGTCGACAAGCGTAAATATCGATGGACGTGTCTTCATAAAGTGAAGCAAGCCGTCGGAGCGGCCAGGCTCTAGCGATTGGTTAGGGACAAAATTACTTCCCACTTAAGAGACCAACCAAATGCCTGCCGTCCGCATACTTGATGTCCGAAATTTTCCAACCCGTTTTTGTAAGAATGAGAGAAAAGGTGATTTCAGTTTTGTGACCCATGTTTTCAAACGAAGCGATCACTTCGGCGGAGTCTTTTTCGGACTTGGATTTTCGAAGCGAGAACTTTTTGATGTCAAAGTCTTGCGCGTCGTAAAGGGGATCGGCGTCGAGAGCACCCACTTCGCCCTTTGACTTCACCGCGTCTTTCCAGATAAGTTGCGCCAAGCGTTCCGAAAAATATTTGGTCACCAAACCACGATCTTTGGTTTGTGAAAAAGGGCTCTGTTTTTTTTCATCCAGTTTATAAAGATCGGAAACAAGGCCTTCGGGTGACGATTGAGCAACGGATTTGGGCGTTTCGGCGGTCAATTGCTGGTTAGCCAACGCTATAAGAATCAGAGGCAGTATAAGGTTGCGTTTCATAATTTTGTACCTAACAAGGTTTATCTGAATTATTCGGCCTATCTGGATTATAGACGGATAGCGATTACTTCTTAATCTGGACCCATCCGTTGCGAGCACGCGAATCGGCGACTGCCTGGACAACGCGCATGTAGCGAACGCCTTCTTCGAAATTCGGACGCGGCCGGACGCGGCCCTTCGATTTCACGGCGGCCAGAAAATCTTCTTCGACCCGCCATTCGCCTTCCAACTCCGGTGCAAGATCGACAACGTGCAGGGCGCGGTCGCCAAGCTTGCCTGCTTGGACCACGTCGGAACCAAAATCATAAGTAAGAGTGCCGGCGTTGCCGTAAATCTCCAGTCGATCACCAGGCGCCAACGCATCGATGCCACTGAACTCGAGGACGCCTTCGGCGCCGTTTTCGAACTGGCAAAGGACGGTGAGCAAATCGGGAATGATCACTTCGTAGCCCTGTCGCACCGGATGAATGATTTTCCCGCGCGCAAAGACGCCGGTGATGTCCCCGAGCCAACGCTGTAAGACTTCGACATATATCCCCAGCGTCAGCACGTTCAATCCACTGATCTCGATCCTTTGTCGCCAATGCGCGGGCGCGTCGGGATTCAAATAGCTGCTTGTGAAACTTTGCAGTCGCACATGGTGCGGGTTGCCGATGTAACTCTCGGCCAGGAGCTTTTTCACGAGCAGATCGGCGCGCATTCCCATCGGTGGCGGACAAAGCATCGTGACCAGTTCCGGATAACGCTTTGATGCCGCGAGCATTTCCTCGGCTTCAGCCAAATCCATTGACATCCGCGCCTGACAAAAAACATGTTTGCCCGCTTCAAGCGCGGAGATGGTCACCGCCGAATGCATGTAAGGCGGCGTGCCGATCCAAATGATGTCCAACTCAGGAAGGGCGAGCAGGTCCGCCCAATTCTGCATCGGCGTGGCGTGCGGGAGATTTTCGCGGCAAAACTTTTCCGAGCTCTCATAGGTCAAATTCGAAACCGCCACGATTTCGACTTCAGGATGTTTTTTCAGCGCCGGCAGGTGCCGGGCGCGAACGATGCTGCCTGCTCCCACCATCCCGATCCGTAATTTATGATTATTTTTTTGCATCGCGCCTCAAATCCAGTTTTCGATCTTGGGGCTGGGCCGCGCTTGGCGCGACTCAATTTTGACCATTTCGCATGGTCATTGTTCAACTCCGAAAGCGTTCGCGAGTGAAGATTCACTTGACCGGCCCGCCTCCGCGCGGCAGCTTACGCGCCTTCTTTGAGGTTACATCATGTCAAAGGTTTGCACGATCACAGGTTCTCGAGCCACGCGCGGCAGCGTCATTCACCGCCGCGGCATGGCCAAGAAAAAGGGCGGAGTCGGCCGGCACGTGACGAAAAATGTGCCGCGCATTTTCGGACCGAACTTGCATGCGCATCGCATTTGGGTGCCGGAGCTGAAGAAGTTCGTGCGGATTCGCGTGACTGCGCGTGGCCTGAAAACAATCAACAAAAACGGCGCCTACTCGGCGCTGAAAAAAGCCGGCGTAGTTTAATGGTGGATCGCGCGCTGACCCGCGCGCTGCTAATCACGCCGGCTTATTGGCAGGGAAGAGAACACCGAGCGTGCGACTTTGCGGTCGAAGCGCCCACGAAGCGACCGCCAGACCACTTAGAACGAGCGGCGCAATCAGATCGCCGGTGATCTCGCCGCGCGCCACGAACGATGCAGCGGCACCGGTTAGTTCGAAGAAAATTCCGGCATACGCCCATTCCTTGAGCCGCGGAAACCCCGGAACCAGCAAGGTCACACCTCCAGCCAGCTTCCACACTCCGAGGATCGTGAGAAGGTACACAGGATAGCCAAGGTGCGTGATTACATCGGCCACGAATGGACCGGAAACGACCGACGTTCGGCCATGCGCGAGATCCGTTACACCTCCCGCCAAGGTTTCGAGCGCGATGAGGACCGTAGTCACCCAATAGATGATGATTTTTATTTTCATAGAGCATCCTTACTTCTCAAATTCGTGCCGTGCGAAGCTTGAGCGCTTCACGAAATCGGCCTCACCACTAGCTTGGTAACCAACGGACTCCCTCGATCTACGTCGCCAAAGCTTCCTCTTCAGCTCCGGCCGATTTCGTTTCTTCTTCGCTGGGGCGAGACTCTGTCGAGCCGACTTCTGCCGCCGAGACGGCCGCTCCAACTTCTTTGGTGGAATTTTCAGCTGATATGGCCGGCTCCGCAGTTTCTTTTGGCTTCGGTTTTGCGCGCGGCAGATCGAGCGAGCCGTCGTTGAACTCAATCACGTGACCTTCGCTGATGAGCCAGCGCAGGTCGGATGCGAGGGTGAGCTTGCGCGATTCCGCGTCTTCGGTTGAAAGATCGACAGTCAATTTTTCGGCAAGCTCTTTGCGATTGATACCCGGTGTGGCTGCCACCGCCTCAAGAATTGCGTTCACCGAAGGAGATACGCCACCTTGTTCATGGACAAACGCGCGCATCCGGATAGGCGAGACGAACAACATGCCGCGTCGATGCCGAAAAACGTTGAGGCCGGCTTGTCGAAATCGGGCCGCTAACTCCTGCATCATGTTCGATGGCGAACGATTCTCGCGCGTCCAGGCATCTTCAATCGCGCGATTGAGCGTTCGATCGGGCAGACGCCGGCTTAAGACCCCGTCGATGGTTACTTCCTCCACACTGCGAACCAAGCCCGGTAAGTAATTGGACCGGAAGTGCCGTTCTGCTTCCGCTGCGGATGCGAACGTTGAAGCGGTTTCGTCGCGCAATGTCGTATATGTGGTCACGGTTCGCGCTTCTTCTTTCCATCGCTCGATTAACGCCGGATCGTTCACGATCTCGATTTGCCGCTGATACTCGGTGAAACTCATGCGACGGCTGAAGCGCTGTTCGTAAAGGCTGCGGAGATGCGGCTGATAATTATGATGATTGGTCGGACCAAGAAGGGTCCCGCTAAGTCTGCAGCGGGCGACGTTTGAATAATTTCCTTTGATCGGATCTGTCTGTATGATGTCGATCTTGTAAAAATCTTCGCGAGCGAATCGAAATGCGTTTCGCTCAAGGAAGTCTCGAGCCAAAGACATCGCGCCATTTTCGCCCAGTCGATAAAGCGGCGATTCCGCTTTGGCCGTCAACCAGACGTCGTAGCGTTCCGGTTTTTCCAGGAACAAACGCGCCAGAGCAAAAATGGAATATGCAACCGAAGCCGACTTGAGTTGCGCGACCACATTATCGAACGCCCGGGAGTGCGGCAGAAAACGAACCGTAATGTCCGGCGGAGCGATTGCCCGAAAAACCTTGCGCCGATCTCCGTGATTTCGACCGCGAGCTCGGCGGTCGCGTCCGTTTTTTGAGTCGCGCGAGCGTGGAGCGCGATCGCGCCGCGAACGATTTGAAGGGCGGGATCGCCGGCCATCTTCCTCGCCACCGGCGTACTCGTAGATCCTCTCCTCAGCGGGTTCTTTCACCCACGCGGGAAGCAATTTGAGATCGAGCAAATCAACTGGCTCGACAGGCAAAGAGGACATCGTTTTCCATCTACTCGAATGACACAGGAAGTAAATCGAAAGCGGTTCGCGCATTGCGCCTGAAATTGATTGACAAGCTCTCTAATTCATTTACTTGCCATCCTGTGCTCGGACTGATTTAACCTTTTCGACGCGCAACCAACCCGAACGAAACAAATTTTATGGCGGAAAAATCAATCGAAGAGAAGGTCAAGGACATCATCGTGGAGCAACTGGGTGTGAACCCGGAGCAGGTCACGCCACAGGCA
>QHON01000001.1 GCA_003218815.1 Verrucomicrobiota bacterium | reverse complement strand
GAGCAACTCGAGATCTTTGCCCGCGTCGGTGTTCCCGAAAGAGAACGCGCAAGTGCGCAGCGGCTAACTGTCAGCATTACGTTTTGGCCACAGCACCACGCGCGCGATTCGGAAGATCATATCGAAAAGACAGTCAATTATTCGACCGTCGCCGAAGCAGCCAGGAGTTTCGCGCGCGATCAGTCGGTAAATTTGATCGAGACCTTGGCTGATCGGCTTGCATCACATCTGCTGGGAAAGTTTGCCGTTCGGAAGATTACGGTCGAGCTACGAAAATTCGTTCTGCCCGATGCGAAACACGTCTCTGTTACCGTGACGCGCACCACATCGGTCGGTTGAAAGCCGCCCACAAGCGGCCGCCAAGGATTAACCACGAATAACACCAATGGACACAAACGATGAGAAGCTGTTTGCCCCAGGAGGAGGTCTTTCAAATTGTTGGCTGCGCAATCGAGGGCCTAAACCCTTGGTCATGGAATAGCTGGGAAGCCATACGAAAAATGCATTGGTCGTGGAGTTTGGCTGCGAAAAATTCCATTCCGGCAACAGCCCGCATTCGACGTTGTCTACAAAGGCCAGAAAGTTGGTCTGTTCGTCCCTGACCTAGTCGCTTTCGATTCTGTTGTGGTGGCGCTTCGGGTGAAGACAAACTCGGGGGGACGAGTTTGGCTAGGCGGTCACGCCGGCGATGGGGGCCAGTGAGTCCCTTGGCGGAGAAGGGCGCAACCTACCGCCCTACCTCTGATTGTTCAAGACCCTCACAGCGGTTCCCAGGTAGGGGCCATTCACCTGAATGGACCAGGGAGTTCGCGGTGAACGGCCCCTGCCTAAGCATTCGCTTTTCCTCCCGGGTTTTATAATCTTCCGACGTGAAGCGGAATGATCTCGTACAAGAAGGCGAGGCCTGGGAAACAATCTCGAGCGATCGGCAATTTGCCAACGCACATGTCGAAGTTGCGACCGATCAGGTGCGAACACCGTCGCGGGCCGAACCCCGTTCGTGGACCATCGTGCACCGAAAGGCAGCTGTCATTATCGCCGCGATGACTCGCGAAGGACAGATTGTCCTCATTCGCCAGGAACGCATCCCAATTCGCGCAGCAATATGGGAGATGCCCTCGGGTCAAATTGACAACCCTGTAGCCGGGGGCGATGACCCCGGGCGCTCGTCAGAAAGAATCGAACAGGTCGCGTTGCGCGAGCTTCGCGAAGAGGCCGGCTATGAGCTGACACAGGACGGCCAGCTCATTGCGCTCGGTCATTATTTCTCGTCGCCCGGGTTCACGGATGAGCGGGGTTACTTTTTCCTGGCCCGTCCAGTTGAACCGAGCGCCGGTTATGTGCGCGACGAAACAGAATCGATTGTCGATTGCCGCGAATTTAGCGTCAAGGAATTGAGGCGCATGATCACCGAGAACGAAATTCGGGATGCTAACACTTTGAGCATGTGGGCGCGGCTCGGCGCGGCCGGTTTTCTTTCACCTGAGCAGAGCTGAGCAATTGCCGATCTCAAATGGCGCTGCAAGACATTTTTAAATTTCGCGATCTCCCAGAAAGCGAAACTTCCAAGCCGTTTCTTGAACACTTGGAAGACTTGCGCTGGACGATCGTAAAGGTGGCAATCACGCTCGTGGCGGCGATGATCATTTGCTTCGCCTTTCGCTCGACCCTTGTGAGGGTGATGCAGGCGCCACTCCACGAGATCGATCCCCAAGTCGGCGCGTTGCGTGCTCTTGGAATCACCGATTCACTGGTGATTTCATTTCATCTCGCGTTTTACGCCGGCATCGTTCTTTCCTTTCCGCTTCTTCTCTATTTTTTAGCGGAATTCGTTTTGCCCGCGCTCACTGCGGTCGAGAAACGCTTTTTGCTCCCGGCGATTTTCGTCAGCTTCGCGCTGTTTCTGCTTGGCGTGCTGGTCTGCTATTTCTGGTTGCTGCCGAAGACGATTCTTTTTTTCTTCCGCGACACCCAGTCGCTTGGCTGGACGCCTACTTGGACGGTGCAACAGTATTATTCTTTTGTGACTCGATTCACGATCGGTTTCGGCCTCGCTTTCGAATTGCCGGTGGTGGTCTTGGCTCTCGTGCGCTTCGGCTTGGTCACCTACAGATTCATGGCGCGCACGCGACCGTACGCGATCGTGCTCATTTTTATCCTGGCTACAATCATTACGCCGACGCCGGATATTCTGACGTTGATCGCGATGGGACTCCCGATGTGTTTGCTTTACGAAAGCTGCATCTGGATTGCCTGGATAATGGAGCGCCGTAGATCGAGATCGATTGCCGGCTAATCGCGTGCACAATTCGGTTTACCAATTTCTCTTCAGCGCATTTGCGTTCGTTGTTGGCGCCGCAGTCGGCTCGTTTTTGAACGTCTGCATCTATCGCTTGCCTCTCGATCTTTCGGTAAACGAGCCGCGCCGCTCTTTTTGTCCAGCGTGCAAGAAACCGATTCCCTGGCATCAAAATCTGCCTTTGATTAGTTGGCTCGCCCTTCGCGGTCGTTGCGCCAACTGCGGGAGCAAAATCACCTTTCGCTATTTTACTGTTGAGCTGCTTACAGCGCTTCTCTTCCTCGCGATCTGGCAAAGCTTCCCGTGGCCAGTGGCGATCGGGTACTGGATTTTTGTTTCGTTCTTGATCGCCGGGACATTCATCGATTTCGAACATTTCATCATTCCAGACCGCGTGACGATCGGCGGAATCATCGTCGGATTCGTTGCCAGCGTGTCGGTACCGGAGTTGATGGATACGGATTCACGCATCGCTGCGAGCATCCGTTCACTGCTCGCAGCTGCTTTGGGCTACATGATCCTTTTGATTGTTCTGGAAGCGGGCAAAATCGCCTTTGGCAAAAAAAGAATTCGTTTCGACGCTCCCACGCCGTTCACTTGGAAGAAACAGGGCGACGATGCCGAGTTTGTGGTCGGCAGCGAACAAAGTTTGTGGAGCGATCATTTCGCGCGTGAGAAAGATCGACTATTGCTCCAGTGCGATGAGGCGAAGATCGACAATCACACTTACGGAAGTGTGACATTGAAATTTCACCATAACGGCGTCGCGGTTGAAGGTAATAAATTCGCACTCGATAAAGTCGCCGAAATTTCGGGCGTTGTCCGTGAGCTCCAAATTCCGCGCGAGGCAATGGGTCGCGGCGATCTGAAATTTCTCGCTGCGATTGGCGCATTTTTAGGATGGCGTGCGGTGTTATTTAGTCTTTTTGCCGGATCGCTGCTTGGTTCAATTGTTGGATTGATCACCCTCGTCGTCGGGAAGCGTGTTTGGTCGGCGAAGCTGCCGTTTGGACCTTATCTGGCGTTTGGTGCGCTAACCTGGATGTTTTTTGGCAGCGCTTTTTTGCGTTGGTATTTCAATTGGGTCAATCCATAACACCGATAACTCCAAAAGTCGGCGTGAACGCGTACCACTGGTGCCAATATCTTCCAACTGTTTCTTCCAACAGTTGCGACCAGTTTTTTCAGGGTAAGAGATTATGAGATTTGAAAATCAGGTTGCTGTCGTGACAGGAGCGGGGCGGGGGATCGGTCATGCGATCGCCCTGCGGCTGGCGAGCGAGGGTGCGCGCGTCGCGTGCGTGAGTCGGACAGAAGCGAATGCAAAGAAAACTGCGGATGAAATCAACGCAGCGCGGCCGAACACGGCGAAAGCTTACGCGGTCGACGTCGCGGATCATGTCGCGGTACAAAAAATCGGCGCGCAGATTCTTGATGATTTCGGCAAGATCGACATCCTGGTCAACAACGCCGGCGTGAGGCGCGACGGACTGAGTCTGGGCATGTCGCTGGAGGACTGGGACATGGTGATCAACACGAACCTGAAAGGCGCGTTCAACTTTGTGCAGGCTACAGAACGCGTGATGATCAAACAGCGCAGCGGTCGCATCATTAACATCAGTTCTGTGATCGGAATGATCGGAAACGCGGGCCAGACCAATTACGCGGCGAGCAAGGCCGGCTTGATTGGTTTCACTAAGTCGCTTGCGCGCGAATTGGCCAGCCGCAATATCACCGTAAATGCTGTTGCGCCGGGCTTTATTACGACGGACATGACTGTTGGACTCTCGGAGGAAATCAAGAAAACGATTCACGCGAAAATTCCGCTCGGCAGAACAGGCCAACCTGAAGATGTCGCGAGTGGCGTGGCCTTCCTCGCGTCCGCGGAGGCAAGTTACATCACCGGCAAGGTGCTCTGTGTCGACGGCGGCATAGTGATGTGATGTTGCAGCGATGTCCGGAAGCGCTGACTAGCTGCACTAAGCAGTCACGTGCGCAGCATGATGGTAATGCGCCCGTCCGCCAAAAGAACATTGCCGGCTGAGACGCGGCATTCGTAAACTGTATTAGCGGCGTCTCCGAACAAGCGGTGCGCGCAAATCTGGAGCGGCGAAGCGATGTCATCCAGGCGCATCACTTGTAAATGTGCATCCCGCAGCGCAACCAGATAACCAGGTGGCGCCGTCATGCCTGCCGAGCGGGCTCGCAATCCGCCATGCACTGCAGCAGTTTGCGCAGCGTATTCAAAAGCGTGCAGGGCCGATAACCGTTCGTCGCGACGTAATGGATTGGTCGGATCACGATGCGTATTACTGATGCAGCTAATCGATCGATCGTCCCACTCGGTTACGCTATCCAACAGACACATCAGACCGGAGTGTGGAATGAGTGTGCGGATTTCCGCTTTGTTAATCGATATTGCCAACCGTTGTTTGACCATTCACGCCAGTTCCGAAGCTGATCGGAATTAATCCCAAAACGGGTAGAAGTTAAACCAATTATAGGGCGCGAGGCGCGCGTAGTGCTCCAACCGCTCGGCATAACGTTGCATCCAATGCTGGATGTCTTCCGCGCGGTGATCGCGATTCAAGATTACGTCATCGGCGAAATGCTCGAAGTAAATTTCGTAGCGCTTCCCGCCGCGGTAGAGGCCGAAAAACAGGATAACAGGGCAATGCATCATCGCCGCGATCAGGATCGGCCCGGCGGGAAATGTAGCGGGCGAACCGAAGAATCGACATTGCGTTGTCTTGTCGCCGCTCGAGACGCGGTCGCCCAACATGCCGACGAGGAAGCCCGCATCCAGGCTCTCTTTGACCCTCAGCAAAGTATCCGGCCGATCCGGCACGATTACCGTGCTGGCGATCTTGTGGTTAAGCGCATCGAGAAAGCGAGTAATATTTTGGTTGTGCGCGATGTCCATCAACACTTTGAGCGGAAAGTCCTGCTGCGTTACTCCGAGCGTGCGCAACACCTCGAAGCTACCGAAATGCGAGCCCAAAAGGATGCAGCCTTTACCGCTCTCGATTTGCCGGTGCAGGATTTCCTTCTCATGAAGCGTCACGTCAAAGTGCTCGAACTCGCCCCTTAACAGATAAACGCGATCTAAAATCGTAGCGGCGAAACAATGAAAATGGCGAAAGACATGCCACCAGTGAGGCGGACAGCCACGCACGCGTTTTAGATATTCGTACGATACTCGCCGGGCTGCACGAGCGCTGATTACGAAATAAAGGGTGATTGGATACAACAGAAGCCTTGCCGCCCTGCGCCCGATGTGCACGGCGATCCAAGCGATCAGCCGCAACGATGAGGGTGTGCCACGCTCCGGCAAGGCCGTCCAACGATGCGCGTGCAAGGCTTTAGCGGACGTCATTTGTGGTAGCGGTGTTTTGCCCGCAAATGGCACCGGTGAAGAAATGCGGATAGATCTGGCGAATGCTATCGATATCCGGCGCAATTTCGGCATGTTCAAAGCCTGCGCGCGTAAATGCGCGACGCCAGTGATCTGCAGTCAGAAAGCCCGGATTCGGGCGAATTTCGGGATCTGTTTGGACCTCGGTAAAGCTCTCCAGAATCTGAAACATCAGTTCCGGGTAGATCGGCTGATTGACATAGGGCCGAAGACACTCGCCGATCACCAGCCAGCCATCGCCTGTCAGAGCAGAGCGGGCCTGATTCAAGCTAAACAAAAGATTCTTTGAGACATGCAGTACGTTGACGGCGTACACGAGATTGAACTCACTCGAGGCGACGCCTTGAGCGTCCCAAGGCAAATTGAGGTCGAGCGCCGCCCATTCTAGCGCCAGACCCGGATACTGCTTGGCAAGTTCACGTTGAGCGCGCCGCCGGAAGAATGCGTTCGGCTCTGTAATGAGGTAACGTTCGATTTGCGGCAGAAGCCCGCATTGATCAAACCAGCGGACCAAAGTTTCACTGGCACTACCGGCGCCGGCGCCGAGTTCTAAGATCCGCAGCCTGGGTTGAGTGGACAGGCGATCAGCGGCGAGGATCGCACTGACCCAGTTATTCACGGCATAAGTTAAGTTGTCGTTGTGAAAATACTTTAACCACAGCGGTATTCCTTGCGGTCCGAATAGGCTGTGATCACCGCTCTGTTCGCCGCTGGCAACCGCGGGATAGAGGCTTGCTGCGTGATCCAATAAATCCAAACTCGCTGCATTGGCGGGATCAATATTAAGCCCCACTGCACGCAAGCGCTCGAGATCGGGTTGCCACGGCGCCCGTCGCAGATAATAAGAGCGGGTTCCACCGTTAGCACGGACCTCCACGCAACCGGTCTCAACCAAACGCTCCAAAATCCAACCTAAGGCGAACCTAAAACCCTGCTGAAAAGAAAGCACCTGACAAAGCTCATTCGCCGACCTCCACTCGCCGAGTTGATCCATCAAATCCAACCGGCGCAACAGATCGATAGCTAGATCGATGCTATACCGCTCCATCAGTTCGATACTTCGATACAAGCGTTCGCTAAACACCGATGGCGGGTAACCTTTGAGCCAATGCGCCAAGCGCGGATCGCTTGGCCGAACTCTAAAAATAGGCGCGCCCGATGATGCCGCGTTCACGAGGTCAGCTTGCATCGCAACAAATCTCAAGTCGACCTTCAAGTATCACTCGGTCTTCGACGCGGCAGCAAAAATCGACCTCGGTCTCAGCGTCCTGACTCGCGGAGAGACAGATCGTGAATGGCTGCTCAGGCCTCAACGGCACGAGAAACTTGACTACTCGTATGACAGTAAGGTGAGAATCTTTGCGCCACTCGGTCAATGCTGCGACGATTTCATCGAGGATCACGACGCCAGGCACGATGGGAATGCCAGGGAAATGCCCGGGCAAGCTGGGGTGATCAGCGCCGATCGTACGGCGAACTTCAAAGTTCATGCGGCGAAGTTTCACTTATGCCACGAGATCCAGCAACTCGGCGAGGCAGTCGTCTAATGACTGCCTGCAATCGACTCGGGCACTTGCCAAAGAACAATCCGCTATGACACAAATGTCGAGGTGTCGAGGTTGCTTTCGTTCCGCACATGGTAAATCTTCGCGAGATGATGAGGCTGCGCGTGCCGATTATCGCCGCGGTGATCGGCGAAGGTGGATCGGGCGGCGCACATTGCGAGTATTACACAGCCGCGGCTAATCTCGGCGTTGCGCTTCGCTAAAATTTGGAGCGCGTCATGAACACTCCGGTCGAGGAACTGCTCAAGAAAATT